>CAYTPE010000007.1:0-26851 GCA_964439885.1 uncultured Gammaproteobacteria bacterium | reverse complement strand
CCTTGGCAAGGAGACGTTCTAGCCAACTGAACTACTACCGCGTTACTTTTGAGTTTTTTGTTCGTACTCTTTTGAGTGTTTACCATTATACCCTATCTATTTTTTTTGTCAACCAGCTGCGTCTGACAAACGCACGGCAAAATGCTATACTTATATAAACATAACTATAAATATCTATGAATAAAAAATTGCTTTTAGGAATCGTGTTACTTTTACTCGTTATATTGGTAGGTACGCTTCTGTACGCCAAAACGACCGCTGGTGTCGAGGGGGCATATCGTGGTGTAGCCATGCCAAACAAACGTCCATCGGACATACGCATTACCTATTCATTTGGCGGTGGCATGCTCGGCGATGGATTTGATGTATACCTTTCCGAGCGCGAAAGCTACTCGCGCAGCTATATGCGCGGGACAGAAACCAAAGTATCTTTTTCGGTTACTCCCGAAGAATTGGATCGTCTGTATGCGGTCTTCAAGCAAAAACATTTTGAACGTGTCACTTGGAAAAGTGAACTGGTCTACGACGGTGCGGGCGGTACTGTTTCGGTCGGGTGGGGGGCCAACAATATTTCCAAAGATCTAGGCAGTGGCGTCACCTACAAAAAAAATGGTGGCGAAGTAATGAACGCCGTTGAATCGGCTATCGATCAGCTGGTTCAAAAGAAAGTGGCCGCTCTTAAAGTACCAGTGACGATGTCGTACAACCGAAGCATTACTCATCCGGAGTTACTCACAGTTAGTTTTAATTATGGTCCGGAAATACTAAAGGCTACGACGACTATGCCGATGATCCCGGGCGACTATTGGATGGATGCGTCGCTTGCGGGCACAAACTCAGGGTCAGCTTCAAACGCACAAAACGAATCGGTGTCTGTTAGCGCCAAAGTCACCATTCCCAATCGCCCCACCAAGATTATCTTCTCCAAACGAAACAACAGTCTTCACTACACACTTCAATAATGCGTCGCTTGACGATAGAACCAGTGTTTCACTCCTTCAACCAATACCAGGTATCCTGTTACCAACAATCCGATGGTGATAAGTACTGTGTGGGGTAACGGCTGGAATCCAAAATAGGCTCCGAGGAATGTAAACGGCACCGCGAAGCCGAGCGCCACGATCGTGATGGTAGTAAGTATGACGTACATACTCGGCCGAGAACGAAAAATCAATCGTCTCGTACGAATACTGTAGATGACGAGTGTCTGCGTCGCGAGTGACTCCACAAACCACCCGGTTTGAAAAGCGGCGGCGGGCAAATGAAAGTGGCTATACAGAAAATAAAATGTTAAGAGGTCGAATATCGAACTGATCAGGCCAAACACGATCATAAACCGTTTCATAAATCGCACGTCCCATTGTTTTGGTTTGTGTACATACTCTTCGTCAACCCGATCAGATGGCAGTGTTGTCTGCGACAAATCGTAGAGAGCGTTGTTGAGCAGTACCTGATATGGCAAAATTGGTAAAAATGGTAAATAGAGTGCCGCCGCGATCAGACTAAACATATTACCAAAATTTGACGACAACCCCATCATCAGATACTTGATCGTATTGCCAAACGTTTTTCTTCCTTCAATAATGCCTTCGGTGAGTTCGCGCAAACTTTTGTGACTCAAAATAATATCGGCCGACTCTTTGGCCACATCTACCGCGTTGCTTACCGAGATGCCAATATCCGCCGCTTTGAGAGACGGCGCGTCATTAATGCCATCACCCAAGTACCCCACGACGTGATGCTGTGAACGCAAAGCGCCAATAATGCGCTTTTTCTGTTCCGGATTGCATCGAGCGAAAATAGTGGCGTTACCGGCTTTATGTGCAAGTGCGGCGTCAGAGAGCACGCTCACTTCTTCGCCAGTGAGCACCCCCGCGACACCTAGACCAAGCTCGGTGCACACCTTGCTCGTTACCACTTCGTTATCCCCCGTAATAATTTTAACATCGACTCCGTATCGTTTTAAATCTTGGAGCGTTTTGGCGGCGGTTGCCTTGGGTGGGTCATAAAACCCGATTAGGCCGAGCAGCGTCAGGGCGATTTCTTCTTTGGCGGAATATGGTGTTTCTTTGGCCGGTACGGCGCGGTACGCTACGGCGAGCGTCTTGTAACCATCGCGACTCAGCCCATCATACACTTTTTTAAACCCGGTTAGAAAGTGTTCGCTCAACTTAGACACGGTGCCTTTGTCCAAATACGTGCCACATATTTTGAGTATTTCTTCCGGCTGCCCCTTCGTGACGAGCATGTGTTCGCTGCCTTTGGCAACCACGACTGATAGGCGCTTGCGCTCAAAGTCATACGGAATTTCATCCACCTTTTTGTACCCATTTTTACTCACATGTTTAAAATCCAAAATAGCGTCATCAAGTGGATTTTTGAGCCCGGTTTGAAAAGCACTCGTGAGATATGCCCACCTGAGCACATCATCTGAGGTCTGGCCTTCTACATTGAGATAGGTGACGAGGGTGATTTTGTCTTCAGTGAGAGTTCCGGTTTTATCGGTGCATAAAATATCAATACTGCCGAAATCGGGAATCGCATTCAGTCTTTTTACTATTACTCCTTTTTTAGCCATACGCAGCGACCCTTTGGACATATTGATACTCATGATCATCGGGAGAAGTTCCGGAGTGAGGCCCACCGCGATCGCGAGCGCAAAGAGGAATGACTCTATCAGTGAGCTACGTGTAATGGCAAGATGGGAAAAAATTGGTTTAAACGTATTGATCAAAAAAACGAGCAGCACAATCATGGCCGATGTTTTGACTATCAACATACCGAAAGCGTTGACGCCTTTTTCGAATGCCGTGAGCGTCGTCGGCTCTTCCATGGCATGCGCGATTTTCCCCAACTCAGTATGTGCCCCGGTGGACGTAATGCTGATATAGCCTGATCCGGATACCACAATAGTACCGGCACAGGCGGTTTTGTTTATTTCCTTTTCAATTGGGAAACTTTCCCCCGTTAGCGCTGCTTCATTCACGAATAAATCTTCCGAAAATACTACGGTTCCATCGGCAGGCACGACATCTCCCGCCGAGAGAAACACCACATCGCCTGGTACTACCAGTGTGACGTTTATCTCTTTATGCTCTCCGTCGCGCACGACGGTGGCGGTCAGAGAGAGCTTCTCCTGCAATTTTTCCGCCTCACGACTGGATTTATGCTCCTGATAAAAATTGAGCAGCGTGCTAAATAGAATAATAATGATGATGAGTAGAGCGCTTTTAGCTTCACCGAAAATGGCAGAAAGTAAGGCCGCGCCGCACAACACCGCCACGAGTGGGTTAGTAAAATTTCGAACCAATTTTTTCCAGACCGGCACGCGCTGTGGCCGCACCAGCTGATTTTTACCATACTGAACCAACCGCTCTTTAGCGGCATGTTCGGTCAGCCCCGTAATGTGTGTTGGGTCGCTTATTTTTTTTGTATCCATACTTAATGTGTTTATTTTATCACGTACGCGCTGCGGGCACAAAAGTAGTAAACAAAAAACCAGCCCTTTGGCTGGTTTACCATTTTATTTATTTCTCAACGCATCCCGTATTTCGGTCAGAAGCATCACTTCGGGTGATGGCTGTAGTGGCGCTGCTGGTTCGGTTGATTTTTCTTTTTCAAATTTCTTTTTCATGGTGTTTATGGCTTTCACGAACATAAACACCGCAACGGCTACGATAAGGAAATCGACGACATTCTGTAAAAAGCTGCCGTACGTCAACACTGCGTCCGGCGCACCGTTTACTCCTTTTTTCAAAACAATACTCAAACTTTTGAAGTCATACCCGCCAAGTATCACGCCGATCGGCGGCATGATGATGTCAGCGACCACCGACGAAACGATTTTACCGAATGCGCCGCCGATGATCACGCCGACTGCCAAATCAATGACATTGCCTTTGACAGCAAACTCTTCGAATTCTTTGATAAGACTCATACTATAGTGTTAAAAACACTGTTACTATACATCATGTATATAAAAACACAAGGTATTATTGTACCTTGTGTTTTATTTCTATCGGGGAGCTGCCGCGCCGTATACACTGGTTGTTGGCGCCGTACTTGTCGAGGCGGAACTCGTTGGGGAATTCGTTGTGGTCATGAGCACGGGTGGAGCGGTTACATTGGTAGTTTGACCTCCTACTGGCTGTTGTGAAAGATCTTGAACAGATGCACCGGCTGCCCCATATTGCATTTTCGCGTTTTCATTTTCATCTTGCAATGGCTTTGACGGCTCATACCCGTCTGCAGGGCCAGCTGGCGCAGGCGCATCAAGCGGCTCAGCGGCGGGGGCAGCTGGCAGGCTCATCGTATGCGGTGGCAAGCTGCGTTCTGCACGCTGTGTGGTAATGAGCAGTAAAAGTGCGACCGCCACCACAGCGGCACTGCCCACAAAAGTCACCATCATTTTTCTGAACTGACTAAAAAAACCGTTCACGATGGAGCGTTTTTTTTCCGGCACGGCGCTGGCGAGGAGCGAAGCGCGTAGCCGAGCGGCGAATTGATTGTCGAATTTGGTATCAGGTTTGGCTTTAATGAGGGCTTCGACGAGACGCACTACATCCGCTTCGTGTTGTTTAAATACAGGGTCGAGGCTATACAAGTCGATAAGAATTTCCTGAATGAATTGGTTCATATATACAGGTATACGGAACAAAACGAAACGTGTAACATCGTTATGGGCGCAGCGCGTCGAACAACATGAGCAGAGCAAGGGCGGCTACCGGAATCTCTTCACGCAGCTTGGCAATCGTTCGGCTGAACATCATCTTGCAGCTCGCTTCGGTTTTACCAAGGCTAGCGGCAATTTCAGCATAGGACATTTCCTGCCACACGCGCATGATCACAATATCACGCTGTTCGGCCGAAAGCGTGCGCAAATATGTCTGTACGGTCGCGAGCTGTTCTCGCACATCAAAATCACGCTCGATATTACTATTGTCGCCAATATCCCACGCGTCTTCGATATCGAACGCTGGCTTCACCGCGCGGTAGTGGTCGATTACTTGGTTACGAGCGATTTGATAGAGCCATGCCGAAAATGGTCCTTTGTCACTATTGTATGATCGTATGCTCGATAACGCCTTCATGAATATCTGGCTCACCAAGTCTTCTGCGGTTTCTTTATGGTGTGTTTTATAGTAGACAAAGTTATAAATAGGTTTTGCAAAAGCATCATACAGTACGCCAAAAGCCTCCGTTTTACCGGCTTGCACGTCACGAATGGCTTGGTTGTAGTGTGATTGGTCCATAATTGGTAAACCACCGCTAGTATAGCGAAAGATACTGCCCGCGGCAAGAGTGCCGCTTGACCACCTATCTTTTTTTGACTATACTCTTTCTACCGTTTAGTTTCAGCCGCATGGTCAGCAGTGTAGCTGAGTGTACGCCGCGTAGCCCGCAAGGGCGAAGAGGCGGGTGTCATATAACGGCTATTATCCCAGTTTTCCAAACTGGTGACACGGGTTCGACTCCCGTCACCCGCTCAAATAAACACAAAATACTGCTCAAATGCAGTATTTTTGTATCAACCGTATATATTTTAGACTGAATTCAACCTACATAATTTTTATTTCTTCTCTTACAATTTTTGACAGCAGACTCTCTGTTTCAATGCGAAGTTTGAAATCCTCAGACACCTTAATATCGTACGTAACATGGTGAGGGCGCTCTGATTTAGTCACAGCGACACCCTGATCTCGTAATGCAGAAACAAGATTCTCCACTGTGCCTATCTTTGGAAAAAATTCCAGATGATCAAAACCGCCTTTTTGGCTATTGTCCGGCTTCTGATCTGCAAGTTCAAAGTAACATAAATCACCGCAATGCGTTTTAATTGGTTCAACCAATTTTATGATCGCGATTCGGCGCTCAGAGATTATTGATTGGTAGACAAACCGAGCGCTGATCTCAAGCATGTGTCGCAGAATCTCAAATTCTTTGGCAGAGGAGCACTTATAACCAAAATGGTCGGAAATAATTATGTCTTCTAAACTATATTGGTAGACAAATTCATTAAAAAGCTCTATTTTATCTAAGCTGTTACTAAAGAATGTTTGGGATGTCATAGACCATGATATGTAAGGTATCTTCATTTTCTCATATTTCTCCTTACTTAGTAAAGCTCAAATTACCTTTAATAAAATTATGAACGAAACAGAAATTATTTCTACAATTCTCAGCAAAGGTTATGTAATGACGTTGGCTACTGCTGATAAAAATGGCCCCTGGGCTTGCGACCTTATCTATGTGTTTGACACTCACTACAATCTTTATTGGTTATCGCATCCAACATTACGTCATTCTGTAGCAATTAGGGAAAACAACAAAATTGCTGCCACTATTACTCTTAGTAATAGCCCTGATGGCCTAGACGAAGGTTTGCAGATAGAGGGTGTGGCCACAGAATTACAAGAAACCAGATTGGATTTGGCAATACTGCTGCAAACCAAGCGAAAAAAGCCTGCCCCCCAGCAAGAAAGTGATTTTATGAATAAAGGAAGAAAATGGTACTGTTTAAAACCAACCAAGATCGAAATTATTTTTGAAAAACTTTTTGGGTATACAAAAAAAATTTATATTCCCTCGAATGCGGGAAACTGATTCTTTATTTTTGTTAACCGTCAAAATTTCAAAATTCGTATTCTTTAAACGTGCAAATAATTTAGCTTATTTTAGCCAAAATTTGACTTGACAAAACGCGAAAAATGTGATATACTATACATGTTAAGATCTTAATACTCATGTCAAAGTGGCCCGTGGAGGGGTTTGTTTGACGCAGCCCACCAGGCACTTATCTGAGAATTTGGTATCTTAATTTTTTTTATGCAAATTACTCATACCGACAAAAACGTCCACCCGCTTTTGCAACACTGCAAAGAGCCGGTGGTGGCCGTGGTATTCGCGCTGGGCTGCTTAATGATATGGGGCTTGTGGTTTCCCCTCACCCTCCTCGCCCAAACCTTGCCTCCTTTAGGTCGCGAGCATCCACCTATGATGAGCACGTCCTCTGGTGATATGCGCGGCGAACCAACTATGCGTGAAGGACGAGAGCGTCCTCGCCAGAATGAAGATGGGATGCGTAGCGAAAACGACAAACAAACTAACGAACAAAAACCACAAATGTTTCGCACCAAAAATGAGCAGGCTCTTGCTAAGCGACGCGTACAGGCTCTCGTGATGAGCCTTACACAGTTTCAAAAGCAAATTGCGCTGATCCAAAAGCAAGGAGTAACGGTACCGAGTACGCTCTCCAATAACATTGATGCTGTTTTAAATGACATCAAAACACTTAGTCAATCGGTAGCTGCGAGCAAAGTGGGTACGACAACTCCTCCAGCCTTACCACCCGCCACGCCATCAAACACATCGCCACAATAACGTACAAACCTGGCTTGCAAGCCAGGTTTTTTTATACAGTAATTGTTGTTTCCACTATTCGTCACATATGGTAGGCCAAGGAGCCGACGGAGGAACCGTGAACGAGAATACGACTCTTGAGGGGTTCCAGCAGATGCTGGACGACGTGCAGCGTTCCCATCTCGTGATGCGCGCCGAGCAGTATCGGGCGAGCATCTGGAAAACGCTCACGATCGTGGCGTTCGTGGTGAACGTCGTACTCATCCCCCTCGCCATCGTCGCTCGAATGCAGTACCTGGACGAGGTCCGCGCCCGCGCAGTGGAGGTAGAAGCGCGCCGCACCGAACTCCTCACGGAGCGGTAGCGAACCGAACGCGAAGAGGCTCGATCGCGCGAACTCATCGCCGCGCATGCAGAGCGCGCTCACCTGCTCAAAGTAACGGAGGGTGAGTCTGCCAAGTGGCAGGAGCGAGCCGTGGCAGCCGAGAAAGAGCTGGATGCGCTGCCCACGTACATGACCCCTGCCTGCGCCGCCGACTATCGGTCGGCACGCAAAGAACGAGCCCTCCTCCGGAATTCCTCTCGCTGAACCCCACCAGGTTCAGCTTCTCAATATATTTTTTTGTTTTAGACTGCAGTGCTGACACAATCCAAAAAATTCAAGTGAATGCTGCAATACAGTAAACTTGCTTTTTCTTCGGATTGCTTTTTCATATTCTCTCAAATCGGTCGGAAATGAGATGTCTTCTATCCGTCCGCACTCCACACAAACGAGATGGTGATGGTGCCCGGTTTCACTCGTCAACTCATAACGCGTTATCCGATCGGCAAAGTGAACTTCGTGCACGATATTATATTTCACCAATGTTTCTAGTTGCCGATACACTGTTGTTTTATTGGCGAGAAGGTTCTTTCTTAAGAGCTCCGCAAGTAATTGCTGTGGGGTCACTGGATTATGAGCTGCATTGAATATCGCAATAAGCGCCCGACGAATGGGTGTAATGCGCTCTCCTCTTGACTGAAGCTGTGCTATTAATGCCGTCTCTTTTTTCATAATGTAGGTATACGCACCCAACCAACGATTGTGTGGATCGCTGGTTGACTGGCTTTTGGATTTCACGCAACTAGGTTGCATGGACAACACCTAGCATACTCTTCGTATCGAGCGTTGTCAATGGGAGTACTGTGGATAAATGCAACTCAGTTGCATTGACAAATCATTCCTCTCTTGTTAGACTGCTGAAATGCAACTTAGTTGCATGAAAGGAGTCGCAATGCGGGGTCTTCAACTCGTACTCACTCTCACTTTCGTGCTGCTGCCCCATGCGGCGGCGGCAGAAACCTCAGTCGTGGTCGGCGGTGGCGGCGTATTCTGGGGTCAAGCTCGCCGCGGTGGCGGGCTTAATATCGGTTGGTGCCCGCTGATGCTCGAGATTGAGTACGAAAGCGACGAAGTGGCCTTCGCTCTTGGCACCCACTTCGTGTGGGCAGGTGGCACCGAATTCGACTTCGGCCTCCACCCCTCCGTGGCCAAGGAATGGCAGATCGGTAAAGATTCCGCCTTTTCCCTTGGCTCTGCTTTTGCTCTTTCGCTAGAGCACGAGCCTGGTGGTTGGCAGTTCGGCCTTGGCGCCGGTCCAACCATGCACCTCAAGCTTGGGCACACCCTCATCGGCCTCGACATCTTCATGCTCGGGGTTACCGATGGCGAATCATGGCGCCCCGGCTGGGAGGGGGGCTTGTTCGCTGGGTATGCATTCTAACGCAGGGAGGCAGTTGTCTCCCTGCCTTCTCTCACTCGTGTATTTTTTAATTAATTGATGTACACTATATATGCTGCGCTATTTTCTTTCTATTATATTCATACTTTTTGGTATTATTTTTTTCACAATTCCAGCGCGAGCCTGGACACTCATACCGGCTACCGAGCAGAGCACATCTGTTTATCCGACTCGTTTTCAAACACAGCTCGCTCCACCCCCTCCTGCGCTCACATTTGTTCGTATACGCAGAATAAAACCTTTTTTCTATTATTATACATATAACTAGTTATGCATGCAGTTTTATTTTCTTTCGTCGCATTTGTTGCCACAGCACTCGGTGGCCTTTTGGCTATTCGTTATCGTGATAGACTACACCCAATCATTGCGTTCAGTGCTGGTGCGCTTCTTGGTGTTTGTTTTTTTGATATTATTCCCGAAATTTTTTCTACTGCTACCGAACAGTCGCTCTCTATTACCCCTGCGCTTGTCATGCTTGTGGGCGGTTTCTTGCTTATACATACTTTAGAAAAATTGGCTTTGATCCACACCACCGCGCACGAAGACGAATACGCCGAACACAAACATCCGCTCGTAGGGTTTATTGGCGCAAGCGGACTAACCTTCCACAGTTTTCTCGATGGGGTGGGTATCGGGCTTGGGTTCCATGTGAGCCCGCATATTGGTTTTGCAGTCGCTATCGCCGTGATTGCGCACGATTTTTGTGACGGGCTCAATACGGTTACCCTTATGCTTGTAAATAAAAACACCCGAACTAAGGCTTTGAAGCTCTTGGCGGCTGACGCACTCGCACCGATTCTGGGCGCACTCTCTACTTATCTGTTTACTATACCTGAGCATGTTTTGTTGCTGTATCTTGGTTTCTTTGCTGGGTTCTTACTCTACATCAGTGCTGGCGACCTACTCCCCGAGGCGCACAGTAAACATAGCTCGAGCAAAACAATTATTATGACGGTGCTGGGTGTACTCTTCATATTTGTCGTTACACGATTTGTGTAATGGAATGGCACTCTTTTATTTGCCCTATGGCAAAAAAGCTTTTTTTATTGTTGTGTGTGGTGCTAGGTATTTCTTTCGGAGTGCCTGTTTTGGCTTCAAGCGACTTTGTGCCACCCGTAGCTTCCAACCCTGTCACCGAAATCAACGAACCGCCTGTTTCCAAAGAGCTGCCCAACAGCTACTACCGAGCAGCGGTAGAAAAGATTACCGCCACTGGCACCAGCGTCCTCGATGATCAAACACAAGAATGGCAAACATTGCAATTGCGTATACTCAATGGTGACAAAAAAGATACATACATTACTGTTAATAATGGGAAAGACTACCTTGTCGGCACATTCCAAAAATATAATGTTGGGGACACCGTCATTGTGGTAAAGCCTCCCTATACACCGGGTGCAAAACCAGACTTTTACTATATTACGGACCGCTACCGTATTTCTGAGCTGCTATTTGTAGCTATTTTTTTCTTTACACTCGCGATTTATTTTGGCCGCAAACGAGGTTTGACGTCGATTGTTGGCATGCTCTTTAGCGTTTTGATAATTTTTTATTTTATTATTCCGCGCATTACCGCTGGAAGCGATCCGTTGTTTGTTTGTATCGCGGGCGCAGTGGCAATTATTATTTTGTCGCTTTACTTATCTCATGGTTTCAATCGACGAACAACAATTGCTCTGGTGAGTACTCTTCTTTCACTTGGCCTTGCGATAGCGATTGATCTCATATTCGTATATCTTACCCAGCTGTCTGGTAACGGTACCGAAGAAGCTTTTTATCTGCAATTTGACAATTTTACTATTAACCTACGAGGACTCCTTCTTGGCGGCATTATTATTGGTGTGCTTGGCGTACTGGATGATGTTACCACTGGCCAGGCAGCGGCCGTAGAGGAAGTTCATGACGCAAATCAAGAGCTTGATTTCGCCGAACTCTACCGTAAAGGGCTTTCCGTTGGCCGGGAACACATCGCATCCTTAATTAACACCCTTGTGCTCGCATATGTGGGCGCATCGTTTCCTTTACTCATTTTGTACAGTACCCAAAAACTGCAGCCGCTATGGGTGACCATGAATAGCAATTTCATAGCGGAAGAAATTGTACGAACACTGGTGGGCAGCAGTGTACTCGTTGTGGCTGTACCGTTAACGACTTTTCTTGCAGCCTACTGGTACAGCCGTAGAATCCGTTCCACTATATAGACAATGGAACTTTCGTGAAATATAAACCTATCTTTTGATGTAATAGTATAGGCCGTCTTTCTCAAGACGGTTTTGAAGTTTTTATCCTGTCTTATGGCCTTTTTTACCCGCTTAAAAGAACGTTGGGTCTGGGTGGTAGTTGGTTTTGTGCTCATTGGAGGGGTCGTTTGGTGGTATCGTGCCCGAGCTAGTGCAACTGGGCCTACCCGCTACGCCGTGGCGACTGCTCAAACAGCGACTGTGGTAAGCACGGTAGATGGCACTGGCCAAATTTCGGCTTTGCATACAATTGATTTAAAGCCACAAGGATCGGGAACAATTGTTCAGTTAAATGTTGCTCCTGGTCAACTCGTTAAGGCCGGCCAAACAATTGCGGTGTTGGATGAGCGCAGCGCAAGTGTTTCTATCCAGCAAGCGCGCGCCTCACTCGCTTCCGCTCAAGCAAATTATGATCGCGTACTTTCTGGAGCAACCAATAGCGACATTGCGCTTTCACAGATTTCGGTTGATTCGGCTCGAGCGCAACTCAAAAACGCTCAAGATAATTTAGAAACGGTCAAAAAACAACAGGCCACCGCCATAGCCAATGCGGGGCGAACACTCTACAACGGAAATTTGATAGCGATGCCGACTGATGCCAGGGTTGGCGTGTCTTCCGCGCCTACCATTTCTGGTTCATACTCAAGCAGCGAACAGGGATCGTACTACATTATGCAAGGTGGCAGTTCGTACACTGTATCGGGTTTAGAAAATACGGGAACATTCCAAATACAAAACACCCTTCCAATTCCACTCGGTACGCGTGGTTTATACATTCAATTTCCTTCAAATTTTGCTGCCATAGGAGAAACGTGGGAAATTGATATACCTAATGTACAGGGAACCACCTACACGAGCAACTTTAATGCTTATCAGAACGCATTACAGAATCAAACCAGCGCAATTCAAACGGCAGAGTCGCAAGTGAACCAGGCCCAATTGTCGCTTCAACAAGCCGAACAAAATTTAGCTATCAAACAAGAAGCCGCGGCACCGGCCGATGTAGCTGCCGCTCGAGCTCAGATTGTAAATGCTCAGGCCTCGTTTGCAAGCGCACAAAATCAATACCGCAATAATATCGTCACGGCACCATTTGATGGCCAAATAGCCTCTGTTCCGGTCGTGAGAGGAGACCAAGCGAGCAGCGCCACGACTGTGGCCACGCTACTAACGCCACAGAAAATTGCCACTATTACCCTGAACGAAATTGACGCTGCTAAAGTGACATTAGGCGAGCAAGCTACTCTTACACTCGATGCTTTGCCGGATATTACGCTTACCGGAAAAGTATCACAAATAGATATGATTGGAACAGTGGCGCAGGGGGTGGTAAATTATACCGTACAAATAACGCTTGACACTGATGATGAAAAAATTAAACCGGGTATGAGTGTGAGCGCATCGATCATTACCGACAATCATCCGAACGTCCTCACTGTTCCCAATAGCGCGGTTCACACGCAAGGCACTCAGTCGTACGTGCTCACCTACAAAAAAAGTGACGTGGCTTCCACGGACACCTCTGGCAACATTACATTGAACACCTCGCCTGCTCAATTGCCGGTCGAAGTTGGTATTGCTAACGACACAGTTACCGAAATTTTGAGCGGCCTCCAAGCTGGCGACGATATTATCACGCAAACAATCAGTGCCACCAAAACCACTGCTTCGACAAATAATAGCAGTCTGCGCATCCCCGGCATTACCGGTGGCGGGAATACTACCTTTCGTGCTGGTGGAAACTTTGGCAGCGCTGCCCGTTAGGCATAAAGTATGATTGAAATTCACGACCTCACCAAAACATACAAAAATGACACGATGGAATTTCAGGCTCTAAAAGGAGTAACCTTTACTATTCCCAACGGCGACTTTGTGGCTATCATGGGGCCGAGTGGTTCGGGCAAATCTACCCTTATGCACATGCTTGGAGCTCTGGATAGACCGACCAGCGGAGTATACCGACTCGACGGACGTGACGTTTCCACGTTTTCCGATATTGAGCTCGCGCGCATCCGTCGCGACAAAATAGGCTTTGTGTTTCAATCCTTTAACCTCTTGCCGCGTACCACAGTACTGCGAAATGTCATGCTGCCGCTTATGTATGCCGGCGTCCCGCATGCCAAACGCCAGGAACAGGCACGTGCCGCTCTGCACGCTGCGAGTTTTGATGACAAACATTTTGATCATCTGTCGAATCAACTTTCGGGCGGTCAAATTCAGCGTGTCGCCATTGCGCGAGCGCTCGTCAACAACCCAACGCTTATTTTGGCCGATGAACCAACCGGAAATCTGGATACCAAAACCGGTGAGGTAGTGTTGGCGACTTTTCAAAAATTAAATCGTGATGGCCACACCATCGTATTAATTACCCACGAACGCGACGTCGCCGAACACGCTGCTCGCATCATTCATATCCGGGATGGCCGGATTGTGCGAGAAGAAACCGACCACGCTCGTCGCTTAGCAACTGCCGCCTATGCACCTGAGTGATTTGGCCGAAGAAATTTATTGGGGTCTATCCGCGAATAAAGTTCGGTCGCTACTCACCGTGCTTGGCATTGTGATTGGTATTGGATCAGTTATTGCCATGATCGCCATCGGCCAAGGAGCACAAAGTAACATACAGGCCAGTATTCAATCGGCTGGCGCGAATTTGGTTATTGTGACCCCCGGTGCACAGCGCGGTGTTGGGGTAACGGTGAGTGCTGGACGCGGTTCGGCACAAACACTCACGCAAGCTGATGCCGACGCAATCCAGCAGTCTATTTCGCTTATCAAAGCGACTGCCCCGGAGCTTTCCCGTCGATACCAAGTCACCGCTTCGGGAAAAAACACCAACACACAAGTGGTGGGTACGGTGCCGTCTTATCTGGAAGTGCGCAATGTACAAATCGATAGTGGCTCATTTGTCACGGCGCAAAACGTGCAAACGAACGCGCGGGTGGCCGTGCTTGGCCCCACCACTCGCGACGACTTGTTTGGTGAAGGCAGTGACCCTGTGGGAAAAACTATTCGCATCAATAGTATTAATTTTAAAATAATAGGCGTAACTCAAAGTAAAGGTGGCTCAGGGTTCAACAACCCCGATGACTCGATTTACATACCGATCTCTGCCGCACAACATTTTTTGGCCGGCGATAGTTATATAACAACAATCAGTGTCCAAGCGGCGGACGCCAACTCTATGACAGCAGTACAAGATTCAATCAATAGTTTACTGTTGGAGCGCCACCATATTTCCAACCCTCAGGCGGCAGACTTTAGCGTGCTCAATCAAGCGGACATTGTCGCGACCGCCTCAAGTGTTACAAACACGTTTACCACATTGCTTGCGTCTATCGCTGGTATTTCACTCGTGGTTGGTGGCATCGGCATTATGAATATGATGTTGACGACAGTTACCGAACGCACGAGAGAAATCGGATTGCGTCAGGCAATCGGAGCGGAGAAGCGTGATATCAGTCGACAATTTTTGTTGGAAGCTGTCAGCCTCACCCTCATTGGTGGTATTCTCGGTATTGTGGTTGGGTGGCTTGCGTCGCTGCTCATCAGCCGATTCGCAGGTATTGCCGGACAAATCTCAATATCGTCAATTGGTTTGGCTTGTGGTGTTTCGGCGCTTATTGGCATAGTTTTTGGTTATTATCCGGCTCGTCGAGCCGCGGAACTTAATCCCATCGAAGCCTTACGCTTCGAGTAATTTTTCTTTATGAAAAAAACAATCGCCGTTGGTATTGTTGGTCTACTTATTGTAGGAAGTGCAGGTTTTTATGGTGGCATTTCTTACGCAAAAAGTCATCCTGCTACACAAGCAATCGGGGGGAATCGTAGTGGCTTTACCGGCGGAGGTTTCCGCAACGCGAATGGACGCAACAGTGCTGGTGCTAATTTTATATCAGGCGATGTTATTAACAAAACCGACTCGACTTTGACTGTGCAAATGAGAACTGGCGGCTCAAAGATCATTCTTATCTCTAACACGACGCCGGTGAATAAAATGGCTTCCGGCACCCTGAGTGATGTTGTGGTCGGCACTGGTGTCAGCATCAACGGAGCTACGAATAGTGACGGCACCGTAACCGCCGAACAAATTCAAATTCGTCCGGCTGGTTTCGCTTCCACCACACCGCTGGGCCGCTAAAATACACACCGATCCGGCGCGTACCATGCGCCGGATTTTTTTACAGCGCTCTGAGTGGGTGCTACAATGTGAATATTATTCTTAACTGTTTATCCATATGAATAAGTTGACTCCCGAAGAGGAGCGTGTCATCGTGCACAAGGGTACCGAACTGCCCGGCACTGGGGAATATGATGATTTTTGGCAGGAAGGCACCTACGTGTGCCGACGGTGCGAAACGCCGCTCTATGTGAGTAATGCCAAATTTCACTCCGGCTGTGGCTGGCCTAGTTTTGATCAAGAAATCCCGGGTGCAGTGAAACGAACGGTTGATGCTGATGGCGTGCGCACGGAGATAACGTGCGCCACATGCGGAGCGCATCTCGGACATGTCTTCGAGGGAGAAGGGTTTACGCCCAAAGACACGCGCCATTGTGTGAATTCGATTTCTCTTAAATTTGTAGCTAAATAAAATTTACTCAGTTCAACAAAATCACCCGCATTCTCGGGTGTTTTTGTTGTATCGCGTTCCCGAAGCAGTGGGGTTGACACGTGCAAAAAACGCGTGCTACGGTACCTAAGAGATCTTTTATGCCACTACCGCGACCTTTACTCGCTATCACGGTCGTACTCGGGGGATGCTTTGCATTTGCTATAGTATGGATGTATCTGTATGAACCAGCATCCACTCTACCGGCTGTATCAGCACAGAGCCCATCAATCCAACACGAAACCGCGCTTGATGTGGCCATTCGTTTGTCGGCACTCGATCAAAATTTTACCTCTGCACGTAACGTTCCCAACCTCTTTTTCTCCACTCAACAGCCGATCTATGCCCTGCAAACTGATTGCATAACAATACATAATGCTGATCCATATGGGGGTGATGTGCTCGAAACAATTCTGCGTGACCCGGCACTCAAAAGTGCGTTGCCCACCGAAAACTACACCGTCGACTACTTACTGGACATGCGCACGAGAATACAAACATTTTCTCAAAAAAAATTTCATGAAACAACGTTCGTTTATTATCTCTGTCATGTCGCGCCTCACGTCGATATGGTAGCAGGCTATGTGTGGCCAACTTCCACCACACCGTACCAGATCGTGGAAGAGCCCACTTCGTCCGCTGAAAAATTATTTTCCATTCAGGTAGACGGAAGTTTTTACAAACGCCCGATGCTCTATCTACTCACCACGAGCACAGCATACGCGCTCAGCACCATTCCCACCTGGAGTACTGATGCAGCAGGCGTTCGTATTGCACCGTGTGACGCTCGCATGGACAAGGGAGTCGTTGTCTGGTCATGCCTTCGCGCTGCTGGCCAAACTCCGAATCATATGTATTTTGGTATTTCTACCACCTGGTACATTTCTTTAGACGGACAAATACACGACGTGCTCTATTCGCAAAATTAAAAAGCGGCTGGCTAAGCCGCTCTTTTTTGTCACACTTACTCACCCGCCGTTTTGGCGCACGCACCATACGCTTGCACTTGCGCGTTATACCCGTCAATGTCGCCTTGTATGTTTTGTACTTGGTTATTAAATTGGTTCACCATATCATTATACTCTGCCACTTTTTGGTTATACATCGCTGCATCGTCGGCTGTTTGTATGTGCGAGGCCAAAAGCAGACCGCGAAGGTCACCAATGCGTGTCTGTAAACTCGACATTTGTTCGCGCTCCATATCAATGTGAGCTTTGAGAGCACCATCGACGCGCGGACACGCGCTGACTGGCATGCCAAATTCCTGCACCGCTATCCATGTCATCTGACCTTCGTACACCCCATGCACGACGGCCACACCTATCTCCGAATACGATTGCCGCAGAATATTTTCACGATGCTCAGGGCTGTGCATCCATGCATCCACCAATTTCGCATCACCTCCAAAATTACCCAAAGCGATATTTTCTCCGAAAGAAATAAATGCATATCCACGATTTGTCGCGAGCTCATTGGGAGCCACTCCACTTGGTGATATGTGCGCAAAATACTGCTTGGCGAACATATCATTAGCTCGCTCGAGAGCAATAGCGTCAAGCGTGCTATTTTCTATAAGCACCGGTTTATTGCCGTTTTTGGCACGTGCCGCGTTGGTGAAATCGATAACGCCACGGATTGTTAGGTCGTTGGTGAGTGCTTTTTCTTTGGGCAACGGAGCAACCGTTGTTTTCTTTGCTGCTACTGTTTTTATCGTTTTCTTGGAGACGACTTTTGCTGCCGGTTTTTTCGTTGTTATATTACCTGTTTGGGGAGAAATGGGAGCTTTTTTAATGGTTGCGGTGGCAGCAACAACACCTGCGGTCGTCAAAAAACCGCCGAGTAATGAAATACCGAGCACAACCGTCAATAGAAATAAGGATTTTTTCATATACTCATACTATAGCTGCTCTGGCGCCAACTGACAAGCTAAGCAGGGTAAGGCTGCCATCACATATGCGTCACATATCGCACACCATACTATGGCATCACATTCTCATGCACAATTTAAGCGTGGCGCACTCGTCGGCGGGGCACTCGGGAGTATTCTGGTGGCCTTGTTTACTACTCGAAATGGGAAACAGGTGCGAGAAAAAGCTCGCACCTACACCGAAGAGCTCTACCGCGAAATTGAAAAGCGCGCCCACACTATTTCTGATTATACACAAGCAAAATACGAAGCGCTCGTCGATGTACTCACCGATGAATATGCTCGCGAACGTCTATGGCCAGTTCGCCTAACGAACGCCGTTAAAATCGAATTGAAAGAGCGCTGGTGGACAATACAAACATATCTGTTGTACCGAGTACTGCGCGAACGCATCGCGACGTTGTCGGATATAAACAAACGCGAGTACTATACACTCGTGGATGAGATAGTAGAAACCTATGCCAGCAAACTTGCCGTGGTAGACGATGTTCGTCGCAAACTGACCAAAGAACTACGCAATCATTGGGACGAAATTCGCAACAAGCACACCCCTTCTAGCTAAGTAGAGGTTCTGCGCACTTCTCCCACGACGGAGCGATACATTTTTTCGTACGCATCAGTCATTTTTTCAACAGTAAACTCACTTAGCACGTACTCACGACAGTCGCTTCGATTAATACTGGGAATGTTTTTTACAGCGGCTGCCATATCATTTATTGATTCAACTACGAATCCTGTTTTAGCGTGTTTAATTATTTCTCTGCTCGACCCTTTGTCAAAGGCTATTACGGGTGTACCGCAGGCCATCGCTTCAATCAGAGTAAGCCCGAACGGCTCCTGCCATGTAATAGGGTGAAGCAAACACCACGCATCTCGCATGAGTTGATTTCGCTCAAATTCGTCAACCTCTCCAATCCATCGGATTGTATCTGATAAGTACGGTAAGATACAATGGGTAAAATAAGGCCGGTCGGCTAGTCTTAGTTTGGCTGCTATAATCAGCGGCATCTGTAGTGTACGTGCGACCTCGACTGCCAAGTGAGTGCCTTTGTCAGCACAAATTCGACCGACGTACAGTAAATATTTTCCGGGTACGACAGAAAATGGATAACCTAGCATAGGCAGTCCATTGTGGACCACACCAAGCAAATTTATGTTATCGATAGTGGCGGCTTGCGCATGTGAGATGCAGGCAATGCGCGGTGCCTTGAGTATTTGAAAGAAATATTTTACATCGTCAGTAAAGGCTCCGTGCATCGTAATAATGGTGGGAGCGTGGGCTACATACGCGAGTGGTAATCCGAGATAGCCACTATGATCGTGAATAACATCGAACCGTTCGGCACTGCCATATGCTTTACTTAAATTAATGAGCGACCACACATTAAATCCGTAGAGATCTTTTACTCGAGCTTCTCGTAAATTTTTTGGAACGACGGATAAAAGTTCGGCTGATGTTTCTGAATCGCCGCTCGCAAAAAGTGTTACTTCGTGGCCACGCCGTACGAGCTCTTCGGTGAGGGCATGGACGACTCGCTCAGTACCGCCATATTTCTTGGGCGGGACTGATTCCACCAAGGGAGCAATTTGGGCAATACGCATGTTAAGTAGTAGTTTCCATAGTTAGCGCGATCAACAATGTGTTGTCCATGGTATTATTGTTGCTGCTATATCCGACGGTTGGCGGGACGCTCTATTACCCTTGCTCACTTTGCTCAAACTGCGTATACTGGCATAGTATGGAGACATTGATTCTCGCAGCAAAAAATCATTACCTTATCAGTACATATATTGTAGCCATAAACGTGCTGGCGCTCATGTTCTACGGAAGCGACAAACTCTCGGCTGCAAGCGGTGCCTGGCGCATCCGAGAACGCACACTTCTGCTGGTGGCGCTGTGTGGCGGGTCTATGGGCGCACTGATTGGAATGAAAATTTTTCGCCATAAAACCAGAAAGAGTAGTTTTCAGGCACTTTTTGTTTTGGTGCTGCTCCTGCAGCTCACTGGAGCCATGCTGCTTTGGCGATATACGCAGATGCCGATTCAAACGAATTTTGGTATGTTTGTAACCGAGAACTAACAATTAACATACACTTATGAACCCACACGACGAAGACGTACTCGAAGCAGACAGTGAATTATCCGACGACGAAATTGATCTCGACGAAAAAACCACTGATGATATTTTTGGAGGCGACGGTAATCCGGCCGGGTGGGGTGACGCGCTCGGGGACGATCGAGTGAGTGATGAGAATTAATTAGTATTAAAAAAACCGACCACTCATGGCCGGTTTTTTGTTTAAAACAATATCTTGTGCAGCTTTGCTATCTCCTCAGACACGATCTCAACCACCGGCAGTTCATCATACTCACTAACAAGCACAACGCATGTACCATTTACGATTACACCGCCTACTTTCTCATTGCCAAATTTTAGCACATTGAACTTCTTTCGCTTTGCCCACCTTAGTTTCTTATCAACCTCATCTTTTGTCGTCGACGCGACGGCCCACTCTTCTTGTTTACCAAGCTCTTTGAGTTTCGGCAGTAACCTGTCAAGCGTATAGACCCGCTCATCAATGCGTTGACGCAGTACATCCGGATCCTCTGCCTGATAAAAATATTTATTTTTGATTTTAGTCGAATTAACCAAGCCTTTTTGAACAAGATTTTTTATGTACTCTTGGCACGATGTGCGGATGATGCCAAGGTTTTTGGCGATCTGACTGACACTCGCGCCACCCAGTAACAATAATTTTTTGTAGACACGCGCTTCGGTGAAGCGTACATCAAAGCTTTCGAGCAGCTTTTCCATATAATTCGTTTAATTCTTTATTTTTGAAAGCAACTATCTGCGGTTCGTCGGTCTGGCTGATAAAAGCAATTTTATCACTCCAGAGCAAAAGCGCGGCGCTGCCGACGTGATATTTAAATACCGGCAAGCCAATCGTTGCGCCAGCGCGTTTGGTATAAAAATTCCAATAGTCGCCAAAAGTTTCCTTAAACCAATTCTCATTTCCGACAATCGTTATTCGTGATTTTTCTCGCAAACTTTTTTCAAAGAGCACCTTGGCATGTTCGATATCGTGATACACGCGCAGTCGAACTTTGAATTGACGATTATTATACAACCTTTGAACGTGTGGCAGCTCGTGTAACAGCGCCTCTTTTTGAGTATCGACGTATTGTTTAAGATTCTCAACTGGCTCAACATGAAAATCCAAAACATCACGGAATCGGCTGGGCCGGACGAGCCTTTTTGTGTGCAGCGACTCAAGTACCGAATACACTGTCGGCCGCTTAATTCCGGCGGCTTCGGCAACACTCAAAGCAGTTCCTTTTTTCATCTTAAGCACTGCCGCATAGACAGCTGCCTCTTTATCCGTTAACCCAAGTTTCATAAGCCCGTCGACTAAACTCTGGCCAATACCCTGATTCATAATTCCTAATTCTTAATTCCTAATTTGACGTCAGAAGTAACGTCATTTATATCTTTTTTTATTCTATCGTATACTGAGCTGTTTAGTCAAATAACTCCTCATTATGAACACCGTCCAAACCAAATGGCTCCCCATCGTAAGCCGCCGTTTTACCCTTTTTCGGTTATTGGTGACTGCGGTAGGCTCACGGGACGAAGTGGCGAAATATCTAGGTCAGGGGTGTGATTGGCTGAGCATTGTCAGAGACGAACTGGGCGAAGTCTATTTAGATGCCGCGGACACCCGCGCGATGAGTGCTCGAGTAGTAAATAAAATCAAAGACAATTCAAATTATCCTACTGAACTGGCGCTCGATTGCCGCGATGCATGCGCTCAACTTGTTTTTCAGGCTCGGAAATCAAGTGTGAATGTGTCTACTGTGACAAACCAGGTTTTGCTGAAAGCGTTTATAAAATTTTGCGATGCATATATTAATTTCACTAAATTTATGGTGATTCCAGTGGCGCTTGAGCAAACACTGACGAATAACATTACGAACGCTCTTGCGAAAAAAAATCATGAGAGTGGTGTTGCGCCTACCCTTGCGAATTTGATGACCACGCCAGCATTTTCCGAATTTCAAAAGGAATCAATTGACCTGCTTCAACTTGCTATTGCGGTAAAACGTAATACACAGCAGGAAAAAGTACTCCTCGCTCAACATGTGAAAAAATATTGCTGGCTCTGTTGTTACAATATCGACGAAGAGGCTTATACTGAAGCCTACTTTAAGGAACGCCTTAAACTACTTCTTACGCGAGATGAAATGGAATTAAAAACAGAGCTAAATTTAATGCTCAAACAAATGCAAACTGATACTAAAGTATACGAACAAACGATGGACGAACATGATTTCAGCGATCATGTCAAAAAGGAGATTGAACTCCTACGCGAGCTGGTGTACTTACGAACGTTTCGGGTTGAGATGCAATCGAAAACTAATTTTTTTATTCAGCCACTATTCCTGAAAATTGCTTGTCGCTTAGGCCTATCTCTACGCCATCTGTGCGCGCTTGCCCCAGATGAAATAATGGCGGCTCTCACTGAAGGCACGGTTTCTTTTTTAACAGTTGATCTGGAACAGCGTTGTAAAAACTACGCTCTGCGTTATGATAAAAACGGTTTACTTTTCACTGTGGGTCCCGACGAGGTCGCGAAGATCGTGCTGGCTGAACTTGGCGGTCATGGGATAACGCAAACGCCGGAACTGAAAGGTGCAATAGCGTATAAAGGCGTCGCATCTGGTCGAGTGCGCGTCGTTCTAACAAAAGAACATATTAAAGAATTTGAAGGTGGTGAAATTCTCGTTACTACTATGACAACGCCAGAATTTGTCCCAGCGATGAAAAAAGCAGCCGCGATTGTTACAAATGAAGGCGGTGTACTCTGCCATGCTGCCATTGTGGCGCGTGAACTCAAAGTGCCATGTGTGATTGGAACTGGACACGCGACAAAAGTTTTTGAAACGGGCGACTATATCGAAGTTGACGCCGATCACGGCATGGTTAAAAAAATAGAGACGCGGTAAATCGCATCTCTATAAAATAACTTTTTAATAATCTTTCAATAACTTTTCAATAATTTCTACTTCTCCCCCTGCGCTCGTGCCGAATACTCACCGGTTTCGGTGTTAACGAGAATCTCCTCACCATCTTTGATAAAAATCGGCGCCTGAATGCGGAGGCCGTTGTCGAGTACAATTTCTTTAGTCACATTTCCCGAAGCTGAGTCGCCCTTCACCGCTGGCGGAGCTTCCACAACTTTATACTGAATTTTCTTCGGAAGCTGAATTGATACTGGACGCTCCTCATAGACACCAATAATAACTTCGAGCCCTTCTTTGAGATACTTAGCGTCATCACCTACCAAATCCTCATCCATTTCCACCTGCTCGAACGTGGTATTGTTCATGAAGGCAAATCGGTTGTCTGTCTTATAGAGGTATTGCATGGTTTGGAAGCTCACACTCACGATATCGAGCGATTCACCGCTCTTATAGGTAATTTCGATCACTTTTCCGGTGGAGAGCTCCTTCATGCGGGTACGCGTAAAGGCTGCCCCCTTGCCAGGGTTCACGTGTTGAAATTCCACTACGACGTACAGACCGTCGTTGTGCTTGATGACTGCTCCTTTGCGAATGTCGGTTGTTGTGGCCATATGTAAAAGTCTAAAAGTCAAAAGTCTTTAAAGTCTGTAAAGTCGTGACGTGACTTTATAGACTTTATGGACTTTGGATTTGGTCGCTCATCGCCCCGAATATCACTTCATTTATATCTTTGGCTCCGGTGAACAATACTACCATACGATCCACACCCAACGCAATACCGGCCGTATTCTCGCTGCGCTCGGCTATGGTCGGCAGGCTTGCGATAAAGTCTTCATCGACCGGCCAAGTTTCTTTGCCAAGTTTCTGACGCAAGGCTTTGTCTCCTTCCAGTCGCTTCTTCTGCTCTGCGCCATCAGTAAGCTCGCCAAACGCGTTGCACAGCTCAAGGCCTGCCACATAGCACTCCATACGCTCAGCGTACCGAGGGTCGTGGCTACACAATCGCGAGAGTGACGCCATTTGCGCCGGGTAATCATACACAAATATTGGTTTTTCAAACCCGAGCTTCGGTTCAATTTCGTTGAGAAAAATCTTGAAGAAAAGATCTTCATAGGCATCATCCTCGCTCACGTGGTAGCCGCGTCTGATCACTAAATCTTTTAATCTTTCAATCTTTAAATATTCGTCAAGATTCACATCAACATATTTTTTCCACACGTCTTTCATCGTCATCCGCTCCCATGCTTGGTCGGGTCGCACAATTACATTCTTCATTCTTAATTCATAGTTCTTAATTCCTTTCGCAACAAAGCGAAACAGTCCTTCCACATCATCCATTATCTCGCTCAGACTGCCCGGACTACGGTACCATTCAATCATGGTAAACTCCGGATTGTGCGTACCACCAAAATTTTCATTGTCACGAAAACACTTGCCAATCTCAAAAATTTTCTCGTATCCTGCTGCCAACAATTTTTTCAAAGCAAATTCCGGACTCGTTCTCAGATACATCGGATGTGTTGTGTTGTGTGTATCGTGTACGGTCACGTTCATGAAATTGAGATACGGCTCCTGGCTCGGGTAGCGCACTGCGATTGGTGTATCTGTCTCCGTAAAACCGTGGGACCAAAAAAATTCACGAATAAGACGGATTATGTCTGTTCGCGATTGGTACACCCGCATGAGGCGTGGGTTATTTTGTAGGTCGAGCCAAGTGGACATAGTATATATAACGCAAAACGCATAACGTGGAACGCGGCGTGACCACGGTCACAACGTTATACGTTATGCGTTATGAGATACGCGTTACGCGATTATCGCGCCATATAGCCCATCAAAGCGGCCTGGCGGGCTTTCTTTATTTCACGAGCTACCTGACGTTGGTGCAGCGCGCAGAGACCTGAACGGCGGCGTGGAGCGATCTTCATGTAAGAAGAAACAAAACGACGGAGGGTGCCAATATCTTTGTAATCAACAATCATCTTGTTGTTCACACAGTAGAAGCAGGCTTTTGGTTTTTCACGGCGAGTAGGTGCCATATAATTTTTGTTTTGCTAGATAAGGTAATTAAAATGGAATGTCTTCAACTTTTATTTCTTCTTCTACCACTTCTTCGGGTGCGGCGTTTGGCACATAGGCGGGGGCGCTGCCAGCTGGCGCGCTGTAACTCGTGCCTTCGCCCATTGGTTTGCCATCGAGCATAATAAAGCTATCGGCAATAATTTCGGTGCGGGTGCGTTTGCTGCCATCTTGCGCCGTCCAGTCACGCGTTTGCAAACGACCTTCCACATACACGCGGGAGGCTTTGTGCAAATACTGCTGGGCGGTTTCGGCCAACTTTCCCCATGCAACCACATTGTGGAACTCAGTCTGCTTTTGGCGCTGACCATTCGCGTCTGTCCACTGTCGACCGGTTGCAACCGAGAAGCTTGCGACCGAGCGACCACTTGGTGTGGAGCGCACTTCTGGGTCACGGGTCAAACGACCGATGACCATTACCTTGTTGAGGTCCATAGAAGAAAAATTAAGGGTAAGAGTGATTAGACTCCTGGAATAACATCACCCTGCATTAAATCATCCAACTTCTTGGTGATAGAATCCATATCGAGTTTCTCTATGTCTCGAGCGGCTTTGCTTTCCACGGTTTTGTTTTCCACTGCCGGCTGATCGCCCACGAGGGCTTTTACCCGCTCTTCCATCACTGCCGGAGAAGCCTTCTCTTCGCTCATTTCTGGCAAAGATTGGGCGGCATAAGCGCTCTTCTGCTGGGCACTCAGGTGCGCGTTGAAGTGGCTGATAATGCCGCGCAACACGTCGCGCATCAAGCGAATTTTACTCTCTAACAGCTTGGCTTTTTCAGCCGTCGCGCTGAAGACGATGGTGTAGAAATACCCATAGCGAATCTGTTTGATTGGGTATGCCAAACGATTCTTACCCATGGTGGTAAGTTCGGTTTCTTCACTATTTTCCTTCACCAACTGTAAAACTTCGTTGGCACGGGCCTCCACTTCTTTCTCGTCCAGGGTACCTGGCAAGATTAACAATAGTTCGTATTTACTCATAACGATAGTTGCTCCCCCACCTTTTTCGCTTAAATAAGCGAAAAATGGATCCCGACGACGTCGGGAAGGTAGTAGGAATTAAAATATATAAAGCGCTCTCTTCGACCAAGGCAGCATCTTGGTGTAAGGGGAAAGTCGTAAGTAGGCCTATTTTAGCATAATTTTTCATTTTGTCAACCCTAACGAGCGCTGTTCTGTTAAGAACATTCTTCATTTTTCGGTTTCTCGTTTTTGTGGTATACTATGAACACTTTTCTTTCCTCTATGTCTTCATTTGACGTTCTCAAAAAAATTATTAAAGAATATAAGTTTAACGTCACCATCAGTCAACTGAAGGCTGCGCAGTTAAAGGCTGGCAAGACCAACAAATCCGTCGAAGAAGTTTTGTTTGCTGACGGCCTCCTGCCCGAAGAGCAGTACTACCAGAAATTAGCCGAATATCTGGAGGTTCCTTTTATTTCTCTGCGCGGTCGGGAAATCAAAAAGGAAGTTTTGAATCTAATTCCCGCTCCCGTCGCCGGCACACACCAAGTGGTTGCGTTCGAAAAAAGCAGTTCGGAGATTAAGCTCGCCATGGCCGACCCTACCGATATCCAAACTATTGAATTTTTACGCCGCAAAACAGGGCTTGAACCAAAGGTGTTTCTAACTGGCCCAAGCGACCTCAAAGAAGCTCTGCGAAATTACCATACTGAGCTGGAGGACGAGCTACGCGTCATCCAAGAGAATTCTGGCGAAACGAGTACGGGAGACCTCAAAAAAGCTGCTGAAGCAGTATCGGTAGTAAACGTGGTTAATAGTGTCCTCGAAAACGCGGTTTATGAAGGCGCTTCCGATATTCATATC
>CAYTPE010000006.1:0-27146 GCA_964439885.1 uncultured Gammaproteobacteria bacterium | reverse complement strand
TGGGGTCAATATTCTTCATCTGTTTGGCAATGGCATTTGCCCACATAGAATTGCAAAAACATATTAGTGGAGGTATCGAAGTAATAGCCGGCATCAAACGTGATCCACACTTTGGTCTTGCACTTATGTTTGGCGCCGGAGGAGTTTTGGCAGAACTAGTCTCGGATCGTAATATTTTGGTAGAACCATTTTCTGACCCGGCTCTATCCGAACTGATAAATCAATCAAAAGTAGGGAAGCTACTCAACGGTTTCCGTGGTGATACACCCTACGCAACTAAAGAATTAATAGTTTTACTTCGGCAGCTGCTCGTGCTGGCAAAAACCATCCCATCAATCAAAGAAATTGAAATTAACCCAATTATTGTCACGCATGATACGGCATGTGCGGTGGATACAAAAATTGTTCATGCGTAACCCTTTCAAAAAGGCCCTGTACTATATGAATGTAGCATTATCCAAGATGCCATTTGCTTTTAAAATGGGCGGAGAAGCCGGGTTTGGCATTACGTCGGCTGGCTTAACTTTTTCGAAATTTGCTGCTCGCTCCGGCTACAACGTGTTCGATTATTTAGAATACCCCTCGATTATCCGCGGAGGACACAATGCTGTGGCTTGTTTTATCGCTAGTGACGAGAGCCCCGCGGTCTACCATCATACCGATTTTTTGGTAGCATTTAATCAAGATACAATAGCGTTGCACCTCAACGAACTTACTGAAAACGCACTTGTACTCTACGACAGCGAAGCTGGAGTGCAGATAGCAAACTTACCAGGCACGGTCGTGGCTCTTGATGTTCCTTTCTCACGTCTGGCTCGAGAAGTGGGGAAGTCTTTTTTTGTGCGTGATACTATAGCACTCTCGGCGAGTATCGCGCTGCTCGGTGGTAATATCAAAATTCTTGAAAAACTACTTACCGAACAATTTGCTCACAAAGGCAAGGAGGTTGTACAAAAAAATCTCAACGTCGCTCGCTCCGGTTACACATATGCTCTGGAAAAATATCCGCAGCATGTACGACCAATTCTACAACCGAGAAAAAAAACGAAATCACTTGTTATTAACGGTAATGAGGCGGTAGCGCTCGGAGCGATTGCTGCCGGCATGCAATTTGCGGCTATTTACCCCATGACTCCGACTTCATCAATTTTATCGGTACTGGCGCCGCTTCAGAAACAATTTGATTTTATTTACAAACAACCTGAAGATGAAATTTCGGCCATTAACATGGCTATAGGGGCTTCATTTGCAGGGGCACGATCGATGGTGGCAACGGCCGGGGGGGGATTTTGTCTCATGACCGAAGGTTATGGATTGGCCGGTATGACCGAAACACCCATCGTCATTATTGAAGGTATGCGCGGGGCTCCCGCCACTGGTCTACCGACCTGGACAGAACAAGGTGACTTACGTTTTGTGTTACATGCCCACCAAGGCGATTTTCCGCGAATTGTATTGGCACCAGGTGATGTCGAAGAGGTGTTTCATCTGACTATGGAGGCTTTTAACTTAGCTGATCAATACCAAACGCCCGTTGTGCTTCTTATCGATAAACATTTGTGTGAGTGTCACGAGAGTGTGCGGCCATTTGAGTATAAACGCTATAAAGTACAGCGCGGCAAATTCGCTCGAAAAAAAGTATCTACATACGAGCGCTACGCTCTTTCTGACGACGGTGTGTCGCTGCGCATTCCGGCCGGCTCAGGCACACACGTTATTGCGAATTCCGACGAGCATTCAGAAGCGGGATACTCGAGTGAAACAGCCGAAAATAGAAACGCGCAGATGCGCAAGCGAATGCAAAAACTAGAAACCTGTCGCACTCGTTCTCTGCCGAAGCCAACCGTGTATGGTCCGGATGATGCTGATTTGACGATCGTTTCCTGGGGTAGCAATAAAGGCGCAATACGAGAAGCTTTAAAACATTTTCCGCGTGTTAATTTTTTACATATCACATGGATGAATCCATTTCCGGTGGACGAAGTGCAGGCCATTTTACGTTCGGCCAAAAAAATTCTTTCAATTGAAGGTAACTACACCGGACAACTCACGGGACTTATCGCCGAACACACTGGGATTCACATTGAAAATACGCTTTTCAAATATGATGGACGTCCAATTTTTCCTTGCGAGATTGTTGAAAAAATAAACTCACTGCTATGATTCTCGACGAATCAGCCTACGAAACACCCGTTGCCTGTAATTGGTGCCCAGGATGTGGCAATTTGGCCATCTGGAGCGCGTTTAAACGTGCCTGTGCTGAGCAGAAGTGGAATGACAGCAATACCGCCATTGTAGCCGGTATAGGGTGCCATGGCCATATCGTTAATTTTACCAAAATAACAGCATTTGAAGGGCTCCATGGTCGGGCTATTCCGGTGGCGTCGGGAATAAAACTAGCCAATCACAAGCTCAATGTTTTTGTCTTTACTGGCGACGGCGATTGCTTGGCAGAGGGTGGTAACCACTTTATTCATGCCGCGCGCCGCAACCAAAATATGACCGTCGTGCTCCACGATAATGCCATTTATGGCCTCACCACCGGTCAAACATCACCTCGTTCGCCCAAAGGATTTGTTTCAAAATCTACTCCCGACGGCAACATCGATGAACCGTTGCATCCACTCCGCCTCGCGCTCGCTTCGGGAGCTACATTTCTTGCTCGTGTGTATGCCGGGGATATTGAGCAAGTCTCCGAAATATTAGTTCGAGCCAACAAACACCCGGGGTTTGCGGTGGTTCAGGTGCTGCAGCCGTGTGTGACATTTAACCGTGAGTATACGCATCAATTTTTTAAAGATAATATGTACGAGCTGCCCGGATCGTACGATGCATCAAATAAAGAATCGGCTTTTGCCAAAACGCTCGAGTGGGGGATACGCCAGATTCCGGTCGGTGTGCTCTACGAGGTTCGCCAGCCAACCTATGAAGAACAAATACCACAGCTAGCCAAGCGAACTTTGGTAGCACATGATGTTCGCGCTCGAAAAATTTCACCTTTATATACCAGCTATAGTTAGCTCATATGCGTATTTTAATTGTATACGCTACAAATTCTGGAAGTACTTTTCTTGTTGCGCAAACACTGAGTTTTATATTGTCTAAAAAGCACCGTATTACTGTGCAAAAAGCCGAAGAGACACAAGCGGAAGATTTTTCTCGCTACGATGGAGTGCTCCTGGGTACACCGAGCTGGAAAGTAGAAGGGCACGAAGGGTATCCGTTGCCAGCGATGCTTGCACTCCTACGCGCGGCTGAGGGCGCAGACTGCTCTCGCACGTGGTTTGCTTTGTTCGGCTGTGGCGACTCGTCGTACACCTATTTGTGTGGCGCGCTTAATGTCGTACAAGAGTTTGTCGATGCCATGCATGGTAGACAGGTCACAGAACCATTGAAGATCGACGGATATTACTTCGATTTACCACGTACTCGAGCCCAGGTAGAAGAGTGGGGGAGGCAACTGCTTGTGGCACTTAAGAAAGTGTGAATCTCTCATCGTAAGGCTATTTATTGCCGCGATGAAATTTTTTATGTATATCGTGCAATTTTTTGTTCGTCACATGCGTATAAATTTGTGTCGTAACAATATTTTTATGGCCAAGAAGCTCTTGCACGCTGCGCATGTCAGCGCCTTGATCGAGTAAATCCGTGGCAAAGCTGTGCCGGAGGGTGTGCGGCGTTGCGTCCACCGGCAGCCCGGCCATTGCCGTGTACTTTCGCACCAGCCGCTCGATTGAACGTGACGTTAATCGTCTGTCGTTGTGGTCACGGTTATCGCTTGTGTCTTTATAACTGATGAAGAGTGGTGCATGCATATCACGTACCCGCGTGGCAAGATACTTCGCCAGCCACGAAAGCGCGCGCTCCGAAAAGTATACCGTACGTGTTGATCCGCCTTTGCCGGTGATACTTATTTCGAGGTCTGTTATTTTTTTACCAATAATATTTTTAACATCAAAAAGTCGAATATTGAGAGCGGTTAGCTCAGAAACACGCATACCGGTGGAAAAAAGTGTTTCCAAAATCGCTCGATCTCGTAATCCCGCCAGTTCAGAAATATCCGGCATAGACATCAATTTTTCAACCTGCTCATACGATAAAAATTTGATTGACTTGTCTTTGTCAGTCAGCTTCGGCAGCTTAACTTTATCGGATGGAAGACTTTGAATATCGCGTTCAGCAAAGTAAGCAAGTAGGTTGCGCAGCGCGATGAGGTAGTAATTTTGCGTTGTTTTCTTGGTAAAATTGCCAAAGGCATCCTTTTTACGCGACAGGTAGAGCCGATAATTCCAAATATGCTCTTGAGATAGTTCATGTGGTTTAAGTTCCGCCAAGTCTTGATCTTTCAACCAATCGCGAAACATTTTAAGGAAATTGTTGTAATTACGGGTAGTGGTAGGGGAAAGGCCTTTTTCCACTTCACAAAAATCAAGAAAATTTGGAATATGTTTGACGAGCGGTGTAGAAGAGCGTTGCATAGTTTTTTATATTAAGCGACGCAGTAAGTATAGCATACTATACGAGAGGTGAGTAGGTAACAGTAATGCCCCGTATTATTGTATTTAAAAACCGCCTAACGGCGGTTTTTTGAGTCTAAGCAGGGGAAAGGGGTATGTCTTTGGCGGAAGCGTTCTTAAGCGATTCGGGGCTGTCTTCCTTTGGTCCATACATGGTGCGCTCATTCGATTTGGACGGTACAAAAGTTTTTTTACACCAATCCATGTGGCAGATAACTTCAGTGGGAGCTTCACCTTGTTTGTAAAAAAACATTTGAGCAATTTCACAGTGTGGGCAGCGGGCCTTAAGCTTCATAAAGGGATGTTAATGGATTTACAGAGTGTACCATGGGCGTGGTTGGCGGGTCAAGCTAAGGAGCCTAAAAAAGAAGGATATTACGTCGCTTAATCTATGTTATACGACGTAATATGTATTAATTTCTCTAAGATAATGAGGTATATACGTTACTGCGACATTCACCCCCCCCACTTCAGACAATTGTTACTTCCAATAAACACGATCACCAAATCGAACATCTATATAGTCGGATGGTTTATTGGTGCGCAAAATGATTTTGACGTTTTGCAGCTGGGAAGGTATATCGGCTGACGGCATAAAATAGATACGCCAGGGCTGATTGCTCACGAGGGCCGCTCCCCCATCTTCGTTACCCAAAACGACGTAGTTCGGTATGGCGATTTTATCCTGCTCCACAAGACTGTACAGCGAAGTAATGCCGTCGATGGTTTCTTTGCGGAATGTAGTGCTCGATACACTGGTAGCTTGTGTGGACGTGCTGAGCTTATAGACAAGCGGAAAAAGACCATACGTCCGTCGGATTGAGGAGTAATTGGGCATGTGGGTTAACATGGTGGTGCTTGGTGCCGTGGATGTCGTAAACAAAGCGGGTTCAAACGTATAGGGAAAGGACGTACTTTTTTGAAAAACGAATTCCGTACTACTCACTTCCTGTAGCTTACGTGAAACCGTACCATTTTGATCAATAAGATAATAAGCGCGACCATCGTCATACACGATGCTGGTGCTCTTTTCTTCTACATGTATATCCAAACCGCTGGGAAACGATTTCTTAACTTCAACCATTCGCAGCGGGTAATGATCTAAGAGGTAGGTTTGAATTCGCGAACTAGGCACTAAAAAATAATTATTTTTTGGCCACCAACCATGGGAATTCAAAAAGGTATCCTGTATCGACTGAACTACGTCCGCCTGTTTCACGAGTTGCAACCCATTCACCGAGACTTTCGTGATCCGAAAATAAGGCAGATAAAGCATGAGTGCTAGCCAAGCAATAAGAGCAAAACCAAAGAAGAGTTGCATCCACTGCAGCGGGTGCAGTCGTTGTACAGGCCGCGCACGGTGTGTGGTGGGGCGACGAAAAAAGGAGCTCTCAGAGTGGCGAACAGTTTTTTTCAGCACTCCGTGTTTAAAGCGTCGCGATGAGCTGTGTGTTCTGTACATAATCAAGTCTATGCCGTCTATTTTTTGATAATACGAGGAATGTGGGCTCCGATACGGGTCACTACTTCATAATTAATGGTGCCAATTTTGTCGGCTAATTCGTCGGCTGTTATGGCTTCGTTTTTAGCTTTGCCAAGCAAAACCACAGTGTCCCCCACCTTCGCTTTGGGAACTTGGGTGACATCCACCATCGTGAGATTCATGCACACACGGCCAAGTACTGTGCACCGTTTGCCGCCGATGAGCACCTCTCCTGCATTGGACAATTTACGATCATAGCCATCGTAGTAGCCTACCGGCAGGACCGCGATTCTCATTGGTCGTTTAGCAGTGTAGGTTCTACCGTAACTGACTGTTGTACCGGGTTCAATTTTTTTTGTTTGGATAATGGTAGTATACCATGATAAGGCAGGGCGCAAGACAATACGCTTACGTGTGGCTCGTGAAGGATGCAAACCGTACAGCTCAATCCCAAGTCTAACGGCATTCTGGTGTGTGTATGGCGCTAGCGTGGAGGCGGCTGAGCAGGCTTCGTGTACCGACGAAAAGGTTATATTTTTATTGCGGCACTCTTCAAGAACAGATGCAAACACTCTGTGTTGCTTTCGAGTAAATGTTGGATCTGATTCGCTCGACGCGAAGTGCGTCCAAAGTCCTTCTATAGAAAGCGCTGGGCAACGTTTTTGAAGTGTGGCGATGAATTTTAGAACGTTATTTGGTAAAACGCCGATGCGCGTAGTTCCCGAGTCTACCTTAATATGAACCGGTATATGTTTGCGAGCACTCTCCCCCACTTTGTTTAAAATAATGGCTTGTTCGATTGTGTCGACAACAAAAGAAACTTTGTTTTTGTTTTTTACTGCCTGCATGAGCGGCTCTTCATCAAGCTCATAAAAACCGATAATAAGTATTGGCTTGTTTACCTTCTTCTCGACCAAAAATAACGCCTCAGTCAGGCTCACGACGCACAATGTGTCGACAAGTTTTGATTGAACACAAATTGTGCTCACCCCGTCTATCCCATGCCCGTACGCGTTTGACTTGATAACGGGCATTAAGGCAACACCTGGTGAGAGTAGTTTTTTGAATTGAGCCAAATTGTGGTTAATAGCTGACGTGCTGATTTCAACCCAGGTAAGCATACATGTTTATGGAACCAGAGTTTTGTAAATAAACGCATCGATAGCAGCAAAAATTTTGTGATTATCGCGATACGTTATTTTCTGTAAGTTAGACTGGTACCAGTTTAATCGCTTTATAAAACGCTGTATTTCTTCTGACCTGATCGTGAGTGAATAATCACCATAACCCAGTTTTTTGAGATAATGCGCGTTCAAAAGTTGCTCAAATTGCTTTTCAACAGGCAATGCAAAATATGGTTTATGAAGGTAGAGTGCCTCGCTCATCAAACTAAAACCAGCCGTTGCGATGACACCCCTGCAACCTGCCAAGTCATTCAAAAAAGTTTCTGAGTTGCGAGGTTTGTACCGCAGTGTTCCGTGAGCCATAGAAGACGGCACGCGCGTGGCTCCATATAGTATGCAGGGCAGACGTAATGCATGTAAGGTTTGAATGAGCGCTGTATTTTCAGTGGTCGTATAGACGAGAAAGTAATCTTCAGTTCGTGCTTTAAGACGCAGCACCTCTTCTCGCAAAATTGGTGGGAAAAGTGTTGTTTTTTTGTTCGTAATTGGTGGGTAGAAAAAAGTAGTAACAAAATATTGGTCAGCAGGAGGTATAATGTACCTGACTACATTTTTAATGATCATTTTTTCACGGTTAAAGCTAGCTGGCGATTCAATGGCCGTCCCTGTCATGATGTGTTGATTGTCGATTGAGAGCAGTGGCACTCCGTAAATATTAGCAGCGAGTGCCGAGAGAGGTTCAAAATCGGTAATAACAATATCAGGCATGAAAGCTTCAACAATCTTCGAGATTTTGTTGATAGATCGCGTAGCTCCAGGGATTTTACTGATCGTTTTGATGGCAGTGTGTATGTAGAGCACTTCGTTTTCTTTGTACGTGATATTCAGGCCGGTAATTTTTTCAACAGGGAAAAAATTAATCAGACCATCGTATCCTTGGTCATGCGACACTATGCGAAGAGTGTGTCCAGCTCGCAGCAGGTGTTCGATAATGATTTTTGCTCTTGAGGCATGGCCAGACCCCTGCCCTGCCACTCCGTAGAGGATACGGGCCATAGACTAGATAGAATCAAATCCAGTATATTTTCTGAGAACTTCGGGAATGATTATGCTGCCATCAGTCTGTTGGTAGTTTTCAATGATAGCGAGTAGCGGACGATCGCTGGTCACTGTACCATTAAGCGTGTGCACAAACTCGCGTTTACCGTCGTTCGTTTTGTATTTAATGTTACTGCGTCTGGCTTGGTAGTCAGTGGTATTACTCGTGGAGGTGAGCTCACGGTATCTCCCCTGCCCCGCGAACCAGGCTTCACAGTCATACTTTTTTGCGGCCGGGTATCCCAAGTCTCCGGAGCAGACATTCATAACCTGGTAATGAAGACCAAGAGCCCGTATAACCTCTTCTTCGTAGCCGAGAAGCTCTTCATGCAGCTGCCATGAATTTTCTGGTGTGGCAAAAACGACCATTTCAACTTTATAGAATTGATGAACGCGGAACAGTCCTTTGGTATCTTTGCCGTAGCTGCCAGCCTCTCTACGAAAGCACGGTGAGATGGCGACATATTTTTTGGGCAAATCTTTCTCTTCGAGGACCTCATCTGCGTGCATATAAATAAGTGGCACTTCTGAGGTTCCAATTAAATACAAATTATCCTCGTCAGGATTAACGGTGTAAATTTCATTTTTATCAGCCGGAAAAAAGCCGGTGCCAAACATGGCGTCTTCCTTTACCAAAATTGGTGGGAGAATCAATTCGAATCCCTTCTGTATCATCGTATCGAGTGAAAATTTATTTATAGCTCTCTCTAGAATATATAACTTATCTTTGAGATAGTAGAATCGAGAACCGGCTACTTTGGCCCCCCGCTCCATATCAATATAGGGAATAGCATGAGCCACATCAAAATGTTCTTTTGGTTCAAACGCAAAGGTTGGCTTCTCCCCTACCGTGCGCTCAATCTTGTTTTCCGTGTCATCTTTTCCAATTGGGGTAGTGGGGTGGTTAAGGTTTGGGATGCGGATGAGTAATTTCTTAACCTCTTCACTTTTGGCAAGCTCGAGATCTTCCAAATCTGCTATTTCGTCGCCTAGTTTACGAATAAGAGCAATTTCTTCTTCAGTTGGTTTTGTTTTGGAGCGCTTATTACGTTCAGCGCGAAGTTCGTCAATTTTTTGTTGGAGTTTAAGTCGTTCGTCGTCAACGCTCAAAAGCGCGTCGAGGTCTATGCGCACGTTGCGGCTGGTGTTGTTCGTAGCTACTTCCTCCCGATGTTCGCGGATATATCGTATGTCGAGCATATGATTAGTCAATATATTTTTTGATAAGTATTCGATGGGTTTGAATAAAATTTTTATTTTTTGATAAGAGATTCATTTTTGTCATTTCGTTGTAGGTAAACCAACCGTGGTCCGATACTTCCGCGTTGGCTGCGCGGTATGACCCGGACTGAATATTACAAATGTACCCAACCACAAAAATTTGATACGCATCCTTCATGGTAATAGAAAATATCTGAGGCAGTCGCTCGATAATACGCACGCGATACCCCGTTTCCTCCGCGCATTCGCGCTTTAGAGTTTCTTCGATATCTTCGCCATTCTCTACCGCCCCACCAGGGAATTCCCAGGTGTTATTAAAGTCAGGACGTGAATCGCGGCGTTTATTCATGAGCATTTTTCTGTCTTTGACGATGAGAGCGATGGGCACCACTATCTGCCTAAACGTAAACGTGCGTTGCAAAAAAAGTTTTAGAGAAATGGCAATTTGTCCACGCTGGCTAATCAAGTTTTTTTCAAGCGGCGACATATCGGCAAGCAATTTTCTGGCCGGTGGGTAGAAGAAAATCGCATCGTGTTCCATGCCTTGAGGCCATTGGCTAGCTGCTTTTTCGGCTACGCGACCGTGAAGCATCCCTTCAAAAATTGTGAACGAGTTCTTGCTCGGGTCGTAAATACACGCGTGAGTTTGAAAATAGGCGCCTCGTTTGCTGGCTCTGACACCGCGTAGTGCGTGCAGAATTTTATCGATTCGTTCAGATTCGGTGGGAGCATCTTCCTTGGTGCGAACCCCTGGTGCTCCATGCAAATGATCGATAAAGAAACCACTATCTTCGGCTATGGTGAGAAGCTTGCTTTTGTGAGCAAAAAATTTTGCTTTGTGCAGCGCGTTTTCCCATGTGGTGGAAAACGGCTCGTCTACTATTTGTTTGTCTAAACCGACATCATGTAAGTTGACAAACATAAAAGGGAGATCGGATAGCTCGGTGACGATTTCTCGAAATTTTCCCGGGTTAGTTGTGGCTATCAAAATCTTCCTCATAGGTCAGTTGATAATCTTGCGGCAAAAGTGAACTTTTATATTTTTCAGGCTGGAAAGGTGTAATACGGACGATCTGTACATGGTCATCGAGTACGTCTTCCAAACGATCAACAAAGAATAACTGGTCGTAGCCAAGCGCCACGACGTCTGGATTTTCTTCTTGTATGACGCGATATTTATCATCTTCGTAACCGAGGCGTACTTTATCCGCAATTTTGAGATCCTCAACTTGTTTCAAGCGTTCAGCCTCGGTGCGAACTGGCGCTCGTTTTTTTGTTTCTTGGACAGTTGAGTCGCGGCTGACCACCACAACTAAATAGTCACCGTATTGTTTGGCTTCTTTTATCATGTGCACATGGCCGGGGTGCAAAATATCGAATGTGCCGAAGACCATGACTTTCTTCATAGTGAGGATTTAAACTGATTCACCAAAGATTTAGACAGATTTATGTTCGGGAGCATTGGCCGGACGAAGCGTCGGAAACAAAATTACTTCTTTAAGATTCTGCGCGTCAGCAAGCAGCTTCACCAAGCGGTCGATACCCATTCCGAGACCAGCGGTAGGTGGCATGCCGTGCTTCAGCGCCGTTACAAAGTCTTCGTCGTATGGCATGCTCTCCTCATTCCCCTGCTCTCTATTCTCGACCTGTTCTTTGAAACGTTCTTCTTGATCAAGCGGATCGTTCAATTCTGAGAATGCGTTGCACAATTCGTTACCACCAACGCACAAGAGCTGGAAACGTTCCACGTAGTTCGGGTTGTCCGTTCGTCTTTTAGCAAGTGGTGAAAGTTCTACCGGATGATCAATCATGAAGATCGGATTAACGATAAACGGACGGGCGTATTTTTTGTATATTTCGTCGATGAGCGTTCCCCTATCAAACGTTTCGTTCACATCTTCCACTTTCAGTTTTTTTGCGACCGCAAGCATCGATTTTTGATCGGGATATTCTTCGATATCAATTTTGGCATACTGTTTGATAAGTTCACGCATTGAAATGCGTGGGTATGGTGGGGTGAAGTCAACCTCTTTACCGTCGGTAGTGAATTTCAGCGCCAAGCCAACACCGGTGATAAGCTTGGGCAGTAAGTCTTCCACAAGATCCATGAGCTTGGTATAGTCAGCATATGCCCAGTAGAACTCAATTTGGGTAAATTCGGGGTTGTGATTGTTGTCGATACCTTCGTTACGAAAACATTTCGCTATTTCGTACACTTTTTCGAAGCCGCCCACAATCAACCGTTTGAGGTAGAGCTCGGGGGCAATACGCAAATACAGCGGTATGTCGAGCGCGTTGTGGTGGGTGACAAATGGTTTCGCGAGCGCTCCGCCATACAATGTTTGTAAAATAGGCGTTTCTACCTCAAAGAATCCAAGCCCGTCAAAATATGATCGCAGTTCACGCACCAGCGTGCTGCGCATTTTGGCGATACGCATAGAATCTTCGTTGGCAATAAGGTCGAGATAACGCTGACGATAGCGTGTTTCCGTATCGGTAAGACCGTGCCATTTTTCTGGTAACGGTAAAAGTGATTTCGAGAGAAGTTTTGAAGTTTTAACAAGCACGCTGATTTCTCCTTTATGCGTGGTAAAGATGGTGCCCGTCATTTGAAGAAAATCACCAACGTCAATATTTTTTTGAAAGAATTTCACTGCTTCTTTGCCAAGTTCAGCTTCAGAAAAGACCATCTGCATACGTCCAGAGTCGTCGCGTAGATGACAGAACGTGAGTTTCCCCATCTCTCTGCGGCTGACGAGTCGGCCTGCCACCGTAACGGCACTACCCTCTGAAGCCGATTTGGCGGCAGCGAGGGTGTGGGTACGTTCACTTGCTGCCGGGTAGGTAGCTACTCCCATGTCGCGGAGCGCTCGCAGGTGCTCGAGTCGGACAACGTCTTCTCGGTGGGCATCAGATGGTTTTGGTTGTGTGTCTGCCATAAAGCTAAAATAAGACAAAAAGGTGCTTCCGGAAAGCATGCTTAGTATACCCCATACCGCTCACGGAGTCAAAAGCAGTCCGGATAAAAAAATTACCCATTTTGTGGGTAATTAATTGATCATTTTAGATAATTTTTTTAATTTCGTACGTCGTTTTTCCGGCGGGTGTTTTTACGTCGACCGAATCGCCAACGCGATGCCCGAGAAACGCCTCGCCCAAGGGAGACTCGTTGGAAATTTTACCACTGGCCGGGTCGACTTCTTGAGGACCCACAATCGTGTATTGTTTCTCTTTGCCATTCACTTTAACGACTACGGTGCTACCTACTGCCACGATCCCTTGGTGTGTTGGTTGTATAACTTGTGCGTTATTGATAATCTGTTCAAGTTCAAGCATTCTTCCTTGAGTCCACGACATATCTTCTCGTGCTTGATGATACTCGGCATTTTCGGAGAGATCACCCTGCTGCTTAGCTTCATCGATCCGTTTAGCGATTTCGGGAATCTTCACATTTTTGATTGTCTCGAGTTCTTTTTGGAGGTTCTCCAAGCTTTCTTGTGAAATATATTGTACATCGTCTGTCATAGAGTGCTCAAAAATAACTCGTGTATGGTATCGAACTACTTCGTGAGTGTCAACTGTTGATAAATTTTACTGATGCAAATACTTTTTTCCCCACCATGCCAAAAAGTCTTTCGCGATGGGGCGAGCCGTGAATGCACCCTCTCCTCCTTCCTCCACCAATACGGTTACGACAATTTGCGGTTTGTCGTATGGCGCGTAGCTGGTAAACCAACCATGATTTTCTTTGTTTTTATTCCATTGAGCGGTACCGGTTTTTCCCGCAGTCGAAAAAGGAAGCGATTTGAGAGTGATACAGCTACCACTGAGTACGCATTCACGCATACCTTCTTGTACTATCGCAATATTTTCACGGCTTACTCCGGTAGGCTTGGGTGAGGGAAATGATAGTGTTGTATATTGTTTCGTAGTGGGATCATAGAGTTTCATACCGATATGTGGTGTCACAACGAACCCACCGTTCGCAATTGCTGCTGTCCACACGGCATCTTGCAGCGGTGTCACAAGTAAGTGACCCTCACCAATCGAAAGGTTATAGGTGTCACCGATGTACCATTTTTCCCCCATCACACTTCTTTTCCACGTATCATTGGGCAGTAGCCCGGCATTCTCACCGGGTAAATCAATACCAGTTCTATTTCCCATGCCGAATGCTGCCATATACTTTACCAATCGATCCACACCTAGCCCAGGAAAATCTTTATATCCACCACCCACATAGTAAAAGAAACTGTTAATGGACTGGGTAAGTGCCTTAACAACGTTAGTAACACCATGGCCTCCACTTTTCCAATCACGAAAGAATATACCTCCAACGTTTATACCACCCACACTGTCCATTGTCGTATTTTTTGTGATGATTTTCTCTTGAAGGCCGGCAGCCGCAACTACAACTTTGGCAGTTGAACCGGGAGGGTATGTGCCGGCAATAGTACGGTTAAAGAGTGGGTGGTCAGGGTCATCGCGATAACCTGCGTAGGTGCTGCTCGCGATTCCTCCGGAGAAATCATTGCTATCATAGGTTGGCCAACTGACAAGCGCAATAATCTCACCGTTGTGCGGGTTCATGGCCACAGCTGCTATGCGTCTTTTTCCAATAAGGGCGGATTCTTTTTTTACAGCGTCCTCCAATGCCTTTTGCGCCTCATTGTCGATGGTAAGATATAGGTCGCGCCCTGGGGTGGGAGCGTCAACAGTGAGAACGGTTTGCTCTTTTCCCGCAGCGTTAACTTCTATGCGCTTATTACCGTTTTTACCATGTAAGAACGATTCGTATAATTTTTCGATTCCACTTTTACCGATAGGCTCGGTGGGTACATACCCCTGCGATTTAATAGTCGCGAGCGACGCATCGTTCTTTCCAAGATATCCAGCAATATGTGAGAGACTCACGGCGGCCGATGACGTTGCCGACGGGGTGGTGAGGTACCTACGTTTGCTGCCGCGCTCGATCGAGATGCCCGGCAAATTTGTGTTGTTGATGTACAGTCGGAGCGCTGTGGCGTAATCGAGGTTCTCCATGACGGTGACCGTACCATAATTGTACGATTTATATTTTTCCAAAAGTGCTTCAATATCTGGTTCGGCGAGGCCGCTGACTTCAGAAAGCTGTTTAATAATCGCTTCGCGTGATCCGGGATTAGAAGGAAGCTCTTCTGGGCGTACAGCCAATGAAAAATTCGGTATATTTTGTACGAGCTGTTTGCCACTGCGGTCATACATAACACCGCGTTCCGCCAGTATTGGCTCAATGCGGATGCGATTACTTTCGGCTTGGGCGCGATAGGTGTCTCCTTTCCAGAGCTGCACATAGCTCACGCGTCCGAGCAAGATCGCACTACCGACGAGTACGATAAACACAAATATACGAATACGCGCATGGGCGATACTCATACCGATAAAATTGCGCGTGTGCGACATTGCCACATGACCCGACTGAGCGTCTTCAATATCGAGCGCGTCTTCAACCCAGGCCTTTTGGTACTTACCTCGTAGCTTACCCGATGGTGATTTTTCGTATATCCCAAAGGGATTAGCGACCATACTCGGAAATATAATTTGGCTTAAGTTCGCGACGATATAAACGATTTACTGCATAAACGATCATCATGAGTGCGGTCGATATACTTATGCCGATAAGTGTCGCGAATAAAAATGGCACATTAATGTTCCAATCAACGTGGTATAGCATGTGATGAATGGCCAACATGCCGAGAAAAATCGCATGATATGCCGTGAGAACCAGTATTGTAGAGAGTAAAATTATATACCATGAATGTCCCGTCACGATGTTGGTGACGAGCCATCGCCCGGCCCACAAACTCATTATAAGAGCCAATGTGGAAATACCAAAAGGAGACGACGAATACAGCTCGGACAAAAAGCTCACGCTGAGTATGATCCACCATGTTTGATTCGCTGGCTTTACAATGACAAGCCACCAGAGAAAAACGAACGCCACATCAATACGATTGAGTGGATACGGAAAAATGTTAATGGAAAAAACATGGAGAAAAAAAATTCCCAATATGCCGAATAACGCGCTCACTAATTTAATAATCCGCTTCATACTTATTATTGGGTTTTAAGAACGGTCACAATGGAAATTTTCGAAAGATCGGTTGCCGGTGTAACAAATGCGTCTTGGAATGGTTTGTACGGTTCATTTTCAACTACCGCAATCGTGCCAATAAGGAGCCCTTTGGGCATCCCAGCTTCTAAACCCGATGTAACCACTTGATCACCCTTTTGTACAACTTCATCGCGCGGAATAAAACCCATTGTCAAACTAATATTGTACCCGCCTTCTACGACCCCGTTGCTGTGGTCGCGGTTGAGTACCAGCGCGCCAACCTTACTGAGCGTATCGTTGATGAGGCGTACCATGCTGATATGCTGGTCTACTTTCATTATTTTTCCCACCAGAATTCCGTTGCCAGTGATAACAGGGTCGTTCACTTTGATTCCAGTTTCGCTTCCCTGATCAATAATGATTGTTTGATCGGGGCTTAAAATTTCTTTCCCCACTACAGTGGCCGTCACCGTGTTTACGGTGGCGTTCTTTACGTATTGCAGAGCAGAGCGTAAAGTATCGTTTTCGTCCTGTAGGAGTTTCATCTTGGTTTCGGCGAGCAGGTGATTCTGGTTGTCCACGACGCACGCCGCGTATGCGGTCTCAAGATCGTTGCGATTCTTGAAGTACTCATAACTATTACCAACTTGGATATTGATACTATGTGTGTCACTAATAAGTGGTGTCGCAATCGAACGAAAAGCCTTTTCAAGCCACGAGAGCCAACCGATATAGTGTAAAGCAACCACCAGAATAAAAAAAACAATCGTGAGTGAAGTCCGTTTGGTAAACATACAATGTGTTAGAGAGCTTTTCGCTCTTTAAATTCGGGGTATATTGCAACTTCATGCAATAAATCCTCCTCGTCGAGCAGGATGCCCGTGCCGCGCACCACAGCAGTGAGTGGATCGTCGGCAATGCGCACCGGGATTTCGATGGCCCGGTGAATGAGTTGATCCACACCTCTGAGCAGTGCTCCGCCCCCCGATATTAAAATGCCGCGCTCATGAATGTCGGCCACCAGTTCGGGTGGTGTAATTTCGAGGATATCTTTGATACTGTCCACGATCACGCGCAGTGATTTAATAATGGCCTCACGAACGTGCGCGTCGTTGATCATGACTTCGCGCGGCAGCCCAGTGAGCAGGTCACGTCCACGCATTGGAAATTCCATTGGTTCGGAGAGCTCTACGGCCGAACCGATTTTAATTTTTATTTCTTCGGCCTGCTTTTCACCAAGTAGTAAATTGAAAACGTCACGGGCATATTGTATGATGTTGCGATTGAACTCGTCGCCCGCGATTTTAATGGATTTACGCGTGGTAATGCCGCTCAGTGAAATCACCGCTATTTCACAGGTTCCGCCACCAATTTCCACAATCAAATTTCCCACCGGCTCACGAATCGGCATGCGGCAACCGATAGCCGCTGCCATTGGTTCTTCCACAATCCATACTTCGCGCGCTCCCGCGTTCATCACCGCGTCTCCAACCGCGCGACGTTCCACTTCTGTTAAATTCACGGGGGCGCCAATGATCACTTTGGGACGCGAGAGAAAGTTGAGCGGTGTTTCTTCGTAGACTTTGTCCACAAAATAGCGCAACATTTTTTCGGCTACTTCGAAATCCGAAATGATACCGTTCGTGAGTGGGCGCGATGTCGCGATGTGGGGCGGAGTTTTTCCAAGCATTTCTTTGGCTTCGTGCCCCACCGCTAAAATTTGTTCCGTGCGTGTATTGATGGCAACAACACTTGGTTCGTTAATCACAATACCGCGTCCTTTGACATAGACCAACGTATTCGCGGTACCCAAATCAATTCCCAGCTCTTTTCGAAAACGATGGAAAAATTCATTAAACATATTATTGATTCAGGTACTTTCGATGGGTAAAAACCAGGCCTTCAATAGCAGTGAAAAAAATTATGATGAGTAATGCGTTCCACCAAGCGAAATAACGCAGTGATAGCAGTACAAAAAATATGCACACCGCAACGGCCACAAAGAAACTCTGTCGAAATACTTGTCCGGCGTGGCGAAGCATTACCGATGGATTGCGGATCACCAGCACACGAACAAGAAAATTGATCAGTGAGCTGATACCCACCACTGTCAGAAATAAACTCGCGTAGAAAAAAAGCAAGCCAAGCCCACCCGCTTCAGTGGGGTCTAGGTTATACACGACAAAAGCAGTGGCTATAGAGCAAATAATGGTAGCACAGGCCGTGAGAAGCAGGTAAACACGAAAGGACATAGTGGCTTCATTGTAATGGAAACAGTGGCTTTTGGCAAGCTAGACCATATAAGTGAGCCGTTTGACATGCGTGCCCTGAACGCGCTGTTCAAGTAGCTCAATAATGCGTTTTTCGTGTAGTTTGATCTCCTGCGCGACTGTTGAACTCATGCACGCCATATGCAGCTTTTGGTTCTTATAGTACAGCGCGGTAGCGTGGTTGCCTATATCGGGGCCAAAGAGTTCTTTGAGGACTTCGTTGGCTTGTTCCACTACCGTAGCTGCCTCTACACCACGAACTACCGCGTGGCCGAGCGAACTGTGGCGCAGAATATCGCCAAAAGATTTCATCATACACGATAATCACAAATTTCTTTAAAGTCACAATGGTCGCACGCAAATGAGCTGGGGGTGGGTGTAAAATCTTTGGAGTGGATAGCTGTGATGGTCGCGCCGAGCTTTTCGCGAAGTTTATCGAGCTCTTTCGGTTCACCAATGAATGAGGTGCGAATGTTATCGTTGAGGTAGAAAAAAGTGAGTTTACTTGGTGTCCCTTTCGCCCGGTAGTCGGCAAGTTCGGTAACGGCAATCTGATAGATAAGCAGCTGCTCCTTATCTTCACCGGTGAGTTTTTCTTTGGGTTTGCCTGTTTTGTAGTCGATAATTTCAAGAGTTCCGTCGGGTAATTGGTCGATACGATCGATGCGTCCATGCAGGAGATACTCCCCTACTTTTATTTTGAACCACGATTCCATCTCGAGTGGTATTCGCCAATTATTTTCTTCTGACTTATAGAATGTTCGCAGAATTTCTTTGCCTTTTTCATAGTATTCCTCACGTTGCCGAGTATTTAGGTACCAATCGCTGATCCAATTTTTGTCGTACATGTCGAGCAGTTCTTCGAGGGTAGGAGCTTGAATGCGTGTACCACCCCCTACCCCCACCTTCGAAAGGAGGGGGAGCTTGTCACCCACCCTACGAAATGCGGATTGGGATTGTTTACCGTCGCTTGCGCTCGTTGCCATTTCAAACAACGAAATCTGCTGCACACTATTGAGCTCCTGCATACGGGTATAAAAAGTTTGCAGTGTGGCGTGCATGGTTTGGCCGAAACTAAAACTGGCACTGCCTTTGGTGGGGATGTGGAGAATGTGCGCGAGTTTGTATTGATACGGACAAGTTTCGTACGCACGAATTTGGGAAAACGAAAACGCTTTGGGCAGCTCGAATACAAACGTGCCTTTTTCTTCAGGTTTCGCACTGTGATGGTGAGTAAAATTTTGCGCCGCAACGTCGGGCTGAAGATCTTCTGCCCCTACGGTGGAATATCCCAATTCATCCAAGAAACGACTAAGTTTTTTCTTGCGTACCCCGCCGTAGTTGCTGGCGCTGGTAAAATACAAACGTTCTTTGGCACGAGTCATAGCCACATAGAATAGTCGCCTCTCTTCTTGATAGTGACTGTCCCCTTCTGGTAATTGCTCTTTGATAAGAGGCAGTGGTATTTCGATGCCGTCACCACGCGAACGCGTGGGGAAGCGCTCCTCCACCATGTTTACCACAAATACATATTTAAATTCGAGGCCTTTGGAGGCGTGCACGGTCATTACATTCACCGAGTCGGGAGTGTCAGTCGGCTGGTAGAGCGCGCCGGTGTCGCCCGAATCCAGTACCATCGAAAAGTGCTCTATGAACGCTGAGACAGTCGCGTCTACCGTGACCGTTTCGAATTCGGCAATATAATCAAAAAATTGTTTGAGGTGATAAATCTGACGGATCACTTCTCTATTTCCCTGCCCTTCTTCCACAGTGAGATAATTCAAGTACCCAATCTTTTCAAAAAAATTGTACAAAACAACCGATGGCTTGCTCACCCGCGCGGCCTGCATACCACTGTGAAGACACTCAATAAGCTTCGCGGCAATATGTTGTCCTTCTTGTGATAGATCAAACTCGCTGCCCCGTTTAAGTGCTTCGTAGTATGAAATAGATTTACGCTTCGCGCTGTAGGTGAGTTTCTGCAGGTCGTTTTCGGAAAAATGTAAAAATGGGAGACACAAGAGCCGGTAGAGCGCGGTCGACTCGAAGTGATTATCAACAAGACGCAAAAAATTCATCGCATCTACTACCACACTCTGGCGAAACAAACCACTCGATGATACGTATTCGTATGGGATATTCGCGATCTCAAGCGCGCTCACAAATGGATCGGCATGACTGTTGGCACGCACGAGTATGGCAAAATCGTCCCATACGGCCGAGTCGTCGGTTTTTTTGAGTCGCAGAATTTCGTCGATCACACTGCGCACTTCTTCGTCGAGGCTACGAGAGTGCAGGTGAGCAACTTGACCAAGTTTGTCATCTTGAGGGAGAGAAGCAACTGAAGGATCTAAGTGTTTCTTATTTAGATTCTTCACCCCCTGCGACGGGGATTCAGAATGACAACGCGATACCAACTTCTTGTCAATCTCAAGCTTAATCTCTAAACGGTCTGGATTGTTATTCTGCACAGATTTGTACGCCGTGTCCAAAATTTCTTGGCCTGAGCGATAGTTTTCGTTTAGAATAATTTCTTTGGCATTGGGGAAATCATCTTTGAAGCGCAAAATATTGCTTACACTAGCGCCGCGAAAGGCGTAGATGCTCTGGTCGTCGTCGCCTACAACGGTGAGTTGCGAAGGTGCTAGCGGCACCAAACCACCCCCTTCCCCTCCTTCGTAAGGAGGGGTGGCGGCGAAACCCCCTCCTGTCCCAAGGGGATTCCGTACCGATTGCGTTGGGACCGGAGGAGGGGTCGGGGGGTGGTGGGAGTGTTCGCCGCACAAAAGCATCACCAAATTATATTGCGCCCAATTCACATCCTGAAATTCATCCACCAATATATATTTGTAACGCTTCTGAAACTTCTCCAAAATCTCAGGCCGCGACTCAAAAAGTTTGTTCGCGTAAAACATGAGATCCCCGAAGTCGAGCAGCGCGTTATCAAGCAAGAGTTGGTTATAAGCGTGGTACGCATTAGCAAGTTCAGTTAGACGAGCTACATCATTTTGTTCATTGTTTATTGCTAATTGTTCATTGCTCGCTGTTCTGTCGCTCTCTTTTCTCTTTACTCTTTTCTCTTTACTCTTTTTAAACAACCCAACAGCCGAGTCGGTATTTAATTTCTCCCCTTCCGCGTATTCCAGATACTGCTCGGGGCTAATAAGTTCGTCTTTGCATTTGGAAAAGTGCTTGAGAAGCTCGTGTATGTGCTTCATGGGGTTGCCCATGGGGCGGTAGTAGTCGAGGCCGAGCTTGTGCAGATTTTTGCGCACGAGTATCCAGGCCGCGCTTTCGGTGAGGAGTTTGAACTGATTGCTCAGGCCGATGTCGATAGCGTGCTTTTCGAGTATGCGCTGGCAGAAGGTGTGAAAAGTGGAAATTTGAATGTCCGTGTAGCCTGTATCTATGAGGCCGTCTACCCTATCGCCCATTTCCTGGGCAGCCTTGTCGGTAAAGGTCAATGCCAAAATTTCCTCGGGCTTGGCCAGGCCGGTTTCTATGAGGTGGGCAATTTTGCTGGTTATTACAGTCGTTTTACCCGTCCCTGCACCAGCGACTATCAAAAGCGGGCCACGGGTATATTCAACGGCTTCTTTTTGAGCTTTGTTTAGCACTCTTTTAGTCATACTTTAGCCAAATTACTGTCATCCTGAGCGAAGCGAAGGATCTAAGTCGTTCGCACAAAAAAACACCCTTTTGAGTGCTTATTATAGCTGATCGGTGGGGGTTTTACAAATTATTACTTTCAAATTTTTTGATTTGAGTTTTGCATTTATTTTCTCAAATACCCCACCACCGCCATCCCCTTCCGCCCAAGGCGGATCAGCCTGTTTGTGTAGACAAGCCTTTGGCTGAAAGTGGGGAGGGAGATATAGAGCGAGTACCAAAAAACTCCTTAACAAGGAGTTCTTTGGTAGGGTGACGAGGACGGAAGTTGTCACCGAGTACACGACTTTGCTCCCGAAGGAGCGGCGAAGCTCGGGTTCCTAGCGCCCCGAGCCAGCAGTCGTCCGAAGCTTCGGAGAAACGTGCGGTCCCGTAGGAGTCGCACGGAACGGCACCAACATAACGGCGCCGACCTCCTTTGGCAAATCGGTTGAGGGGCATGATACAGCTGCCCCCTTTGCCACAAGACGTTCCCCGACATCCTGCAGCTTCCTCGATTGGCTTCTACCGCCCTCGTCACGCACATTTAAGCACGGATGAGCTTGGTGGTCAAGGGTTAATGCTATTATTTAACTTTATTCCGGAGCTGCCCGCACGCTGCCGCGATATCCTGACCTTGGGAATAGCGAATAGTCGACGTGATCCCGGCAGCCATGAGGCTCTCGTGCCAGTGTTCAATGAGCTCGTGCGGGGTACGGGTGAAGATACGGTAGTTACTACCCATTTGCTCCTCGAGCTTGTTTATTTCGTCCACGGTGGCACTGTCGTTTGTCGTATTATATGGAATTAAATTAACACGCACGATAGGAAAGCGTTTACAATATGTGATGAGTGCTTGCAGGTGCGCTTCGTCATCGTTCACACCCGAAAGCATGATATATTCAAAACCAATAAAGTGCGTGCGGTTACCGAATTTTTGGTGGTACTCATTCCCCCACTTCACGAGCCACTCGAGGAAGCCTGGCTTGTTGGTAGGTATAATTTTCTTACGTGATTCTTCGATAGCGCTGTGCAGTGAAAAAGCAAAGCGCACCGGCGGGAAGTCGGTGTCAGTAATCATTTTTTCCATGCTGGGTATATAGCCGACTGTTGAAAGTGTAATTTTGGTCGGGCCGAGATCGGAGTTTGCGAGGATGATGTTGAGTGCTTTTTTTACATTATCATAGTTCACGAGTGGCTCGCCTTGGCCCATGAGCACGATATTGTTGACGCGATTATTAATTTTCGCAAGTTCACGTTGGCAAAAGCGATATTGATCCACGATTTCTTCCACGGTAAGATTGCGTTTGAAGCCGCTTTTACCGGTAGCACAAAACGCACAGCGCATGGGGCAACCGGCTTGGGAGGAGATGCAAATAGTATAACGGTCACCGGAAAAGTTTCTTTCATCCTCATTGTCATTCCGAGCGTCAAGCGAGGAATCTCTGTCCATATCGTTGGCCTTTGACAGAGATCCCTCCTGTGGTCGGGATGACAAGTTATTTGATTGTTTCAAGTTTCTACGCCCCATAATCACCGCCTCGATATAGTTTCCATCATGTAACTCAAACAACAGCTTACGGGTATTATCAAGCTTGCTGGTGAGATCCGTTTTCACTTTGAGCGAGAGCCACGGTAGGTCTTTGAGTTTCTCACGTAATTCTAGTGGCAGCGTAGTAATTTCGTTGTAACCGTTGATGCCGACATCAAAACGCGCCTTGTCAATTTGTTTAAGGCGGTAGGAGGGTTGGTTTTCTAAAATGGTTTGTATGTCTGTAGGCATAGAAACTCACGTAGTTTAGCACAAAATAGAGTATTTGGCAAGATAAAAGCAAAAAACACTACATATAAAGTAGTGTTCTTCTCCTCAAGCTGCTCTCGTTTATATTCAAAGTGAATACAAGCGAGACGCGAGCAGCCGAGGGGCCACTTTTGCCTCGTTTGGTGCTACTCTTCGCCGCGGCAGTGCGGCGCGAGGCAGGGAATTTCTTGTACGAGCTTGAGCTCGCGCCAGAGTATTGCGCGAGTTTGTTGGCCATTGTTCACGGCCGCCAGGACATCGCTCTCACTCGGCATGTGGCCGACTCGGCCGACCACGTATACGACGAAAAAGTTCTGCCCGACCGCAATGTCGGGCGGGATGGCGTCGCTCACCCGCTGCCTGATGATGGCGTCGCCCTGCTTGCGGATCTCCATTCGTCCCAGAGGCCAGCTTTCGACCTTCGTCCTGTCTGCGTTCACGATGTACTGATGGATCGCGAACGTAAACATGGACTCGGTTTCGTGCTCGGGGATCATTTCCATGGTGATAAGATCCCCGCCAGGACGGATGAGGCCCACCTCACCCTCGGCCACAGTGTGAGTACCCCAGTGCCCGTCGTACACCTTCACCACGAAGGTATACTTCGGGATGGTCTGCTGCCCGACGCTCACCCAGACCGAACTGATGAAGGCGACAATTGCGAGGAGTGCCAGAACGACTTTGACAGTTTTCACTTGTTTTTCTCCCTTGAGATTCAGCCCACAGACTATCATTATTTTGCATATTTGTCCACAATTAAAAAACACCACACAATTTTGCGTGGCGTTTTTCAATTCATACTTAGTTCGTAGGTGGCAATGGTTGTTGCGGAGGCAGCGCAACATTGCTCGGCTCTATAATGACCACACCAGCTTTGGCGTCTTCAGGGGCGTCTTCTTCGGGGTCATATGCTCCGCCTTCACTTTCGAGTGGTTTATCTTCACGCACCTCATCGGCCGTAGCAGCCGGTTCATCCTGCATAAAGCCTCCGGCTTGACGTTTCCAGAGCTGCGCATAGATACCACCGGATTTTTGTAAGAGAGTATCGTGTGTCCCCTCTTCGACGATTGCGCCGTGGTTGACCACCATAATGCGGTCCATCTCCATAATAGTGGAAAGGCGATGAGCTATCACAATCACGGTTTTATTTTTCATGAGCGTATTGAGTGCATCCTGGATAAGGTGTTCTGACTCTGAATCCAAACTTGATGTAGCTTCATCGAGTATGAGAATCGGAGCGTTGCGCAAAATCGCGCGCGCGATGGCCACACGCTGGCGCTCACCACCAGAGAGCTTCACACCGCGTTCGCCCACAAAAGTCTGATATTTGTCTTGGAATTCTTCGATAAATTCATGGCAGTGCGCCAGCTTGGCGGCGTGCACTACTTCATCGTCGGTTGCGTCCGGTTTACCATAGCGAATATTTTCCATGAGGGTACGATGAAAAAGTATCGGATCTTGGGGCACAAGAGAAATGGCGCTCCACAAGCTTTCTTGGCTCACGGATGTGACTGATTGTCCGTCAATCAAAATTTTGCCACCCGTGACGTCGTGCATACGGAGGAGTAACTTTACGATAGTAGATTTACCAGCACCCGATGGACCCACGAGCGCCACTTTTTCGTGCGGCTGGATAGTGAGATTCATTTTTTGGATAATTTTTCGTGTTTCATTGTAGTTAAAGTCAACATCATCAAAAACAATTTTACCATCGACTATTTTGAGTTCCCTGGCGTCAACGGCGTCGTTAATTTCATGTGGAGTGAGCAATATTGCCGTCATTTCATCAGCATCGGAAAGGTCGGTGTAGAGCTGACGAATGATACGGCCGAAACCCCACACGCTTTCAAAAATGATAATGATGTATGTCTGGATAAGCACAAAGTCGCCTACCGTAATAGTACCCTTTTTCCAGAGATAAATCGCCAAAAAGAAAATCCCGACCTGGAGCACTACCACCAAAAGCCCCTGCATGGCGTCGAAAATGTTGTCGAGCTTCCACGTGTGTTTGCGCAGCTTAATCACATAATCATTCGCGTTCCCAAAATTGGTGACTTCGCGATCGTATCCGACAAATAATTTTACGTTGCTATTGTTGGTAATGGTATCGGCCAGCACCGCGGTAGCCTTACTTTCTGCTTCGTTGCGCTCCAAATCAAATTTAATTTTGTATGATGTAAAAATCCAGTTGACTGCCAAAAATAATACCGTCCACACAACAATGGCTAGCGCTAGTACGGGTTGTTTGAAGATGAGAACGATAATAATGGCGGAGATGTTCACGCCAACCGGTAATATATTCCAAAATAATTTATCCATGGTGCCCTCATACGCGCGTGTAAACCAATTAACACGTTTGACGAGTGAACCCACGAAGTTGTTATTGAAATACGAAAAGGAGTGCTTATGCAGGTACGCAAAACACTTGTTGGCTAGGTTGCCGAGCCCGGCCGCCTCGAATGGCGCGCTAATAAACGTAGAAATGCGCCAGAGTGCCCAGCGCGCGAGCTCTAAAGCGCCAATAATAAGCAGAACGCCAACCAGAGCATCAGCTCTGCTAGTGTCCGCGAGCGCCAGAATATCAAAAAAACGCTTGTAATATAACGGCACCACGATGCCCAGAGTCGCGGCAGAAACAACGCACGCCACAATCAAAATAAAGGCTAGTAAACGCTCGCGCGCCTCTTGCCAGTAGAATTGAAGGGTTTGCTTTGTGTGATTTTTCTTTTTCATGGCTGTAGATTCACTGATTTTTGACGATGATTACATGGATTACGCACTTCGCCAAGCTAGCTTGCTAGAGCACAGGTGCGGTTTATTTTGGCTAAAATAAGCCACGTCTATGCTCTATACGAGCAGCCCTTCAGTGTACTAAAAAGCCACATTCTTGTCAACGTGGCTTGTAGTAGACGGTATAAGCGGTTTTTTGTTTCACTGCTGAGCTTATTTAACGTTCTTATATTTCTTGCCCACGCGTAAACGATTCAATTCCTTTTCCATCTTTATGGCAAGAGCAGTATAATCCACGTCTTCTTTATTACGTGTTTCTTCCATGAGTTTGGCGGCTTTGGCCCTCGCCTCTTCAGCGCGTACGAGGTCAATTTCATGTGCGTGTTCGGCGGTATCTGCCAATATTTTGATACTGTTGTCGACACGCACTTCGGCAAATCCACCGGAAACCGCTATAGCGAATTCTTCGCCTTTTTGTTTGTAACGAAGTTCGCCTGGTTGTAAAACAGTCACCAGTGGGATGTGGTGTGGAAGCACGGTAATTTCACCGCTTTGTGTCATCATAGTCACGGCGTCGACGTCGGCACTGAAGACAACGCGTTCGGGGGTGATAATGTCGAATTTCATAAGTCGTCGTTCAATTTGTCATGCTGAACTTGTTTCAGCATCTGGCGGTTCGATTATTATTGCGAGATCCTGAAACAAGTTCAGGATGACAGTTGTTGTAAGTTGATTATTTAACTTCGTCGATGGAACCTTTCATATAGAAAGCTTGCTCTGGTTTGTCATCGTGTTTACCATCAAGAATTTCACGGAAGCCGCGAATGGTTTCTTTGACCGGAACATATTTACCTTCGATACCAGAGAAGACTTCGGCAACGAAGAACGGCTGGGACAGGAAGCGCTGAATCTTGCGGGCACGTGATACGGCAATCTTGTCGTCTTCAGACAATTCTTCCATACCAAGGATGGCGATGATATCCTGTAAATCTTTATAGCGCTGCAATACGCGCTGCACATCACGGGCGGTGCGATAATGTTCGTCACCAACGATATTTGGATCGAGAATCGTCGAGCTCGAGTCAAGCGGATCCACAGCTGGATAAATACCGAGCTCAGTGAGTGAACGGTTGAGCACGACAGTAGAGTCGAGGTGAGCG
>CAYTPE010000005.1:0-31106 GCA_964439885.1 uncultured Gammaproteobacteria bacterium | reverse complement strand
GAGTTTGGTAGACGTATTTATACTGAATCAAACAACGACATAGAAATGTATCAGCGTAAGATTGAGCAGGTCACAAAGTTTAATGTAGACGAAATGGGCTTGTTTGGCGAGTGGTTCCGTGGCGCACAAATCGCACCGGGGCTCATTCCAGAGATTCTCAAAGATTACATACATAATTAAATTACTTATTATTCTATCACTCGGTTTTGGTATCAATGTATTAACTCCAACATTTGTATGTCCAAACTCTATACATCAATTCAATTCACACTCGGTACCGAGGCAGAAGTACTACTCAATTTTGGTTCGCCCAAAATTTCTAAAGATCGTCTCAGTCTACCCGGCCCACAGTTTATCGAAAAAGTGTTAAGCCAATCTGATCGCTCACTCAAAGTATTGCAGAGCCTGAAAAAAATGCGCAATCACGGCCGACTCAAAGGCACGGGCTATATTTCTATTTTACCGGTCGACCAGGGTATCGAACACTCCGCTGGCGCAAGTTTTGCCAAGAATCCAGATTATTTTGACCCGGAAAATATCATCAAGTTGGCCGTTGAAGGAGGTTGCAACGCCGTGGCCTCGACGCTGGGCGTGCTTGGTATGATGAGCAAAAAATACGCCGACAAAATTCCCTTCATTGTGAAACTTAACCACAATGATCTGCTCCGCTATCCCAACGATTATGATCAAGTGATGTTTGGCTCGGTGCAGCAGGCCTATGATATGGGGGCAGTTGGTGTCGGTGCTACTATCTATTTCGGTTCACCGGAATCAAAACGTCAAATTCAAGAAGTCAGTGCCGCGTTTGCCGAAGCGCACCGTAAAGGAATGTTTACGATTCTCTGGTGCTATTTACGCAATAGCGCGTTCAAGGTGAACGGTGTCGACTATCACGATGCCGCCGACCTGACTGGCCAGGCCAACCATATCGGCGCTACGATCGAGGCCGACATCGTGAAACAAAAATTACCAACGGTGAATGGTGGATACAAAGCGCTTAACGAGAGTGATAAAAAGTACGGTAAATTCTCGGAAAAAATGTACACCGATTTAAGCTCAGAGCATCCAATCGATCTCTGCCGCTATCAAGTTATCAATGGGTTTGCTGGTCGCGTGGGCCTCATCAATTCCGGCGGTGAAAGTGGCGGTGAAAATGATGTGGCTGATGCGGTTCGCACCGCGGTTATCAATAAACGCGCCGGCGGCATGGGTCTTATCGTTGGCAGAAAAGCCTTTCAGAAGCCAATTGAAGAGGGAGTTCGCATTCTGAACGCTGTGCAAGATGTGTACCTGTGTAAGGAGGTTACCATCGCGTAACTATGCCTTCTCGTGCACTTGATTACTATAAACGAAATCGCTCCCACCGCCATCTTTCCTGGCAAGAAATCGAAGCTGAGGTGCTACGCATCGTTCGCAAACTCAAGCGTTCTCGGTTTGAGCCCAACATCATCATTTCGATTGCTCGCTCGGGTCTCATACCCGCGTCGCTCATCTCATACTGCCTCGGTAACAAGCAGCTGTACGTCATTAAATGCGATTTTTCCAAAAGTCAGCGCGCCGACGCCAACCAGGATTTGCACCCCCGCCCATTTCTCACCCAACGCATTAAACGCAGCATCATTGGTCTCAAAGTGCTGGTAGTAGACGAGATGACTGTTTCCGGTGAAACTTTGAAGTTGGTGAGCCGATATTTACATACCAAGCAGCCAAAAGCAGTCAAATACGCTGTTCTTTATCGTCAACCATGGTCGGAATTTAAGCCGGATTATTATGGTAGAGAGGTCTCCTTTTGGCCGATTTACCCATGGAAAGTGTTAGGGAAAACCAGTCAAGATCCGCGAGAATTAGCCAAAAAATAGGCCAATAGCGAGTTTGTCCACACAAGCTGTCGAAAAAAATTTGACAGCTTTTTCTTTTAGATATATGCTGTATTTAGCTAAAATATGGAGATATCATTATTCAAAAAATTAGGTTTTTCTGACAAAGACGCCACGGTGTACCTCACTTTGTTGTCACTTGGCCCTTCCTCGGTAAGGACATTAGCCAAAATCAGTGAGCTCAACCGTGGGAGTGTGTATGATTCACTCAAGTGGTTACAGGAATTAAATCTCGTCAGTTTTTACGAAAAAGAAACGAAGCAATTTTTTGTAGCGGAAGACCCAGGTAAATTACGCGATGTACTCGCCCGCCAGGAAAGCGATCTCAAGGCGGTGGAGAGAGAGCTCGGCAGCGTTATCGCCGAGCTCAAGAGTGTGCACGATCGTGGCGGGCAACGTCCGGTGGCTCGTTATTACGAAAAAGGCGAAATTCGTGAACTACTCGAAGGTGTACTCGAAGCGTGCGAATCCACCGGCACGGCAGAGTATCAGGTATATTCCGACGCCAGCATCCGCGAATATCTATATGAAGGGTTCGAAAGTTTTAGTGACGCGCGTGTTGCCAAAGGTATCGCTGTCAAAGTGATTGCTTTTGGCAGTGGCGGCGAACTGCGCGGGCTGGATGAGCGAAAGTGGTTGCCCATTAAAAATGCTGTCCCCACCTACACACTTATTTACCCGGGCTGCGTGGCGTATATCTCGCTAAACGCCCAGAAAGATTTGGTTGGTGTCGTTATCGAAAACGACGGCGTGTACGAAACACAGCGACAAATTTTTGATGAGTTGTGGGGGAAGTTGTGATTTCGTATCTCGTATCTATTACACCATACTTGCTTCGTAACGATCGGGTATGAGACATGAGTCACGAGATACGTGTGAAAAGTCAATTCAGAAGTATGATTTCATCTTCAGTTAAAATTAGCCAGATAGTATTCGACTTCGACAACACGCTTTTTGACACTGAATCGCTCAAAGATGTTTTTTGGCGTATCGCGGCGCTGCACGGCTATGGCAAACGCAACGCGCAGACGTTTTATCAAGAAGCCCGCACCCAAGGAGAGCGGATTATGATCGCTATGGAGAGCTATCTCGATGTGCTCAAAAAGCATGTGGGGCAAGACAATCGTGAGTTCAAAGCTGCCGAGGTGATCGAAGCGATAATGGACGCGGAAAAAGCCAAGCGTTTATTGCCAGGTGCCGTTGAGTTGCTCACTTTCTGCAAAGAAAAAGAAATTCCCCGCTATTTACTCAGTCTCGGTGTAGCCGATTGGCAAGAAGACAAGATTAAGCGCTCCGGCGTTGATGCTTTTTTTGATCCCGCTACTATCGTGTTTACCGACTATATTAATGAAGGAAAAATTGAAGCGCTCCGAAAATTATTCGGCGAAAATTTTACCGGAGCCGAAACAGTACTGGTGAACGACAAACCGGACGAGACTGCCGAGCTTCTAAAAACGTTCCCGGCACTGGTTGCGCTGGTGCGTCGCGAGAAGCGGGATGAACGCTTCGAAGTTTCGGACTTTGAAAAACTGGAGCAGCAGTTTCCGGAGCGAGTGGCGTGGTCGGAAAAGTTATCGGATCTTCAAACTATTTTACAAACACTTCTATGAGTTCTGTAGCTATTGTCATTTTGGCGGCTGGAGACGGCAAGCGCATGAAAACCGGCATACCAAAGGTACTTAACCTCCTCAAAGGAAAACCGCTGGTGGCGCATGTGGTAGAAAGCGTTCGTGCCACTGGATTAGTAAAAAAGCCGGTGGTTGTCGTATCGGCGAGCCACACATTGGTCCAAGATGCGCTCAGAGATGAAGCGGTATATGTTATTCAAGAGCGTCAACTTGGTACTGGTCATGCGGTGGGTGTCACGGAGGACATCCTTAAAGATAAAGCAGGGAGTGTCGTGGTACTCTATGGTGATATGCCATTTATCAAACCCGAATCAATCACGCGTTTGGTCGACGAGCATCAAAGTAAACGAAACGTTGTCACGCTTATGACGGTGACTGTATCGGATTTTGCCGAGTGGCGCAGTCAGTTTGATGATTTTGGGCGAATAGTGCGGAGCGCAGAAGGTTCTATTATCAAAATTATTGAAAAACGTGACGCCATCGAAGCTGAGCGTGCCCTTCACGAAGTAAATCCGGCATTTTTTTGTTTTGATGCTCCGTGGCTGTGGGCACATGTGAAGGCACTCAGAAATTCCAACGCGCAAGGCGAGTATTATTTAACAGATTTAGTGCAGCTCGCCATTAAAGAGGGAAGCCCGATTAGTTCGATACCGGTTGATCCTCGAGAAGCAGTTGGTATTAACACGAAGGAACATTTAGCTGCGGCCGAATCTTTATAAAAGATATGCCAACATACGAATCTCGTTTATCGCCCGACATTGCAAATGAAAATAGAAAAATGATTGTGGAAGATGGTGAGGTATTTGAAATGGAGGGATATGATATGGGGGTAATGCCGGAAGTCATTGATCCAAAGGTTGTTCAAGAGTCAAAACCTCGATATAACGATATGGTCGCTCTTGCTGAATACGCCAAACAATCTTCAGGTTCGCTCCTGCGACGCATGGAAATACCGAGTCACTTGCAGTCAGTTCTCCCCTATACTTTTATGGGAGCAAACCAGGTGGAAGTGTTCGGTGATTTTTTTAGTCGAACAGGCGAATCCGCACTTTTTGATGCATATGGTCAAATAGAGAATCGTCATTTTGAGCCGTCATCAGAATTAAATGCAGTGACGGATGCCATTCATATCGTTCGTAAAAATCCATCTTTTAAACATAATGAACGAGTAGTTTCGCTTCGCGGTCTAACGCGCACGAAAAACCGATGGTCATTTACTGTTGGGCCAGCCCACTATGCGGATTTTTATTTTTCGAACGGCTCGGACAATCTAAGTTTATTAGCTGAAGACCACCCACATCTTACTGTAGATGAACGCGAAGAACTGCAAAATTTGGTAAGGACATTGCCCCTCTTCAAGGGCAAGCCCCCATTGAACGTCCGGCAGGCCTTATATGCTTCTTACGGTGGACTTCCCCCGTTTGATTCTGGTTTTTATAGCAATACTATCGGTGTTGCAACCATTCTAACCACCAGCGATAACGATTTTGTTTTTGTAGAACGCAACCCTGTGTTTGTGGGTGTGAATCCGGGAGTAAACTGCCCAGCTTCAGGAGGCGTCGAGTGGGATGAAAATGTGTTGCGAGCCGAGGGACTGGTAGGTGCCACCACTCAAACAATGCGACGTGAGTCTAGCGCTGAGCTTGGCCTAAAAATCGGCAAACTTATCACCCACGGTATGGCACATCATGTTTCAGAAACGCTTGGTTTATCTGAAGATGACGGTTCTCTTTCGTTTGTGGGTGGAGCACGCGAATTGCCCCGCGGTGGAAGTCCAGAGTTTCTATTTCTCACACAAAGTTCTTTGTCGACCAGGGATGTGATTGGAAAAATCCAAGGCAACACACATCCAGAAAAATTGGAGGGTAGTAGAATTTTTGTTCAGCCGATTGCAGAAACGTACCGCATGCTGTCCAAACCGGGCAGTGAACGGTATATACAACCCAAAGCAGTTTTGAATTTGCTCATGGTGAAAGAATTTTTCAAAGAGCACGGCATTCAATTTTAATTTGTGTACTATGTGTGGTATTGTTGGATATATTGGCACTAAGGAAGCGCTCCCTATTCTGGTGAAGGGCTTGCGTCGTTTGGAATATCGAGGTTATGATAGCGCTGGTATTGCGGTGCTGAGTAAGGACACGGTGAAGCATGTGCGGGCGGTTGGGAAAATTGACAATCTCGCGGCCAAAGTGGATGGCGAAAAAATTACGGGCACAATGGGCATCGCCCATACACGGTGGGCCACGCATGGTGGTGTTACCGAAGAAAACGCGCATCCGCATATCGACTGCACCGGAAAAATTATTTTGGCTCACAATGGTATTATCGAAAATTATCGCGAGCTCAGAGAAAAATTTTTATCCAATCACGAATTAAAGTCGCAGACTGACACCGAAATTCTCGCGCATCTTGTCGAAGTTCACTACAAAGGTGATCTGCGTTTAGCACTTGAAACTGCCCTGACGCATGTCCGTGGCACCTACGGCGTGGTAGTGATGCATACCGATGAACCGCGTAAACTGGTGGCCGCGCGCCTGGGCAGTCCGCTGGTCGTTGGTATTGGCGATAATGAATACTACATCGCTTCGGACACTTCCCCCATGCTCGCGTACACGCAGCAAGTCATCTTTTTGGACGATGGGGAAATTGTTGAGCTCTCCGACAAAGGTCTGCAGACGTTCAATCTAAAAGATGAAGCAGTTGCCAAACAGGCGGAACATATCGATTGGAGTGAGGCCGAAGCGCAGACAAACGGCTTCCCTCATTTCATGATAAAAGAAATTTTTGACCAACCGATTGTCGTCAAAGACGCAATGCGTGGCCGTTTGGTGGAAACAGAAGGCACCGCGCATCTGGGTGGTTTGAACATGACCGAAGCACAAATGCAGCAGATAAACCGAGTGATTTTTATCGCCTGTGGCACGGCTTCGTACGCGGCCATGGCGGGTAAATACGCGTTTGAACGGTTGGTAGGGATTCCGGCAAGCGTGGAAGTGGCGAGCGAATTTCGTTATAGCGATCCGATTATTGATAAACAGACACTTGTTTTCGGTGTGTCACAATCCGGTGAAACCGCCGACACTCTCGCGGCACTGCGCGAAGCGAAGCGCAAAGGCGCGTTTGTGCGCGGGGTTGTTAACGTCGTTGGCTCGACCATTGCGCGTGAAACCGACGGTGGCACGTACATGCACGCCGGCCCCGAGCTCGCAGTGGCCTCCACCAAAGCGTATACCAACATGATCGCCATTCTCCTTATGTACGCGCTCCAGTTCGGTCGCAGCCGACGGCTCAGCGTGGCTACCGGTGAACGTTTGGTAAAGGCGTTGCTCGAAGTGCCCGACAAAATGAAAAATGTTTTGCAACAAAGTGATGCAATACGATCCATTGCCGAAAAATATAAATCGTATAAAAACTTTTTATTCCTCGGGCGTGGCATCAACTACCCGGTGGCGCTCGAAGGGTCGCTCAAACTCAAAGAAATCACTTACATCCACAGTGAGGCATACCCGGGCGGAGAAATGAAGCACGGACCCATCGCGTTGCTCTCGGCGGAATTTCCAGTTGTCGCTCTTCTTACCAAGAATCAATTGTACGATAAAATGCGCAGCAATATCGAAGAGATACGCGCGCGCAAAGCCCCGGTGATTCTTATTGCTACCGAAGGAGATGAACGTGCTACAGAGCTCGCTGATGATGTTATCTATGTGCCGCAGACAATGGAACTTGTCGAGCCGCTCATCAATACCATTCCACTCCAGCTGTTCGCGTACCATATGGCGGTCTTGCTTGGCAAAGATGTTGATAGGCCGCGGAATTTGGCGAAGAGCGTGACTGTTGAGTAAATTAAGTCCATAGCCAATAGTTCATAGTTCATAGATTCGATTCTCTATTGGCCATTAACTTTTGGCTAAGAACTATCATTATGCAATTCAAAGCCGTCATATTCGATATGGATGGGCTGCTCATCGACAGTGAGTTCTATTGGGCGCAGGCTGAGTTAGAATTTTTAAAAACGTATAATATTCCACGCACACGCGAGCTCACTGCCAAAATGACTGGGCGCAGTCTGCACGAAACCGCGGTTATGCTCAAGAACGAATATAATTTAACCGACTCGGTGGAAGAAATTCTCGGCAACAAAATAGCCAAAAGCCAGGCGATTTATGATTATCAGGCGCAAGCCATGCCGGGGTCAGAAGAATTACTCAAGTCGCTCAAACAAAGTGGCTTCGTAGTGGCGATCGCATCTGGCTCGTCGCTTGAGCGTATTATGAAAATTGTTTCGCGCTTGGGGTGGGAAAAATATTTTAATGCGTTGGTTTCTACCGATCATGTAAACCTCAAAGGCAAACCAGATCCCGCAATTTATACCTACACCAGTGAAGTAATTAAAATTGAACCAGGGAAATGTGTCGTGCTCGAAGATTCCGTAAACGGTGTGCGTTCGGCCAAGGCTGCCGGTATGTCATGCGCGGCAGTGCTTGATGCTCGTTGGAGTTGGGGAGATTTTAGTGAAGCGGATGTCATCGTCAATTCTTTAGAAGAGCAGCGTTTAATCGAATTCATAGGATTATAATATCCACCTATCAAATAGGTAGTAGGCGATAGGTGATACACAATAACTTACGATGTATGAATAAAAAAAAGGTAGTGGTGTTAGGTGGTGGTAATGGAAGTGCGGTGGTGCTCGAAGCCTTAAAAAATAACCATGCTTTATTCGAGATTTCCGCGGTGGTCGCGATGTCTGACTCCGGGCGATCAAATGGCAAGCTCCGACGTGCCTTCAAGATTCCGCCGCCCGCCGATATTTTGCGAGCAATTTTGGCGCTGTCAACGTACGACTACGCGTTACTCAAGAAAATTTTTTATACAAATCGTCTTACTTCGCTTACCAAACTTAATGAAATTTTTACGGGTACTACCGGCACTAATATTGGTAGTTTTTTTATCGCGTTTGCGGCGCAGTATGAAGGAGATTTTGTTCGAGCATTGCGAGCGCTCGAAGAAGTAATCGAAGCGAAGGGGCATGCGTACCCCGTGACAATGGAGCAGGCCGAAATTGTGGCGGAGCTCGACAACGGAGAAAACATTATTTCCGAAGCAGCTATCGATCGCCCAACCTACGACCGATCACATCGTATTAAACGTGTCCGGCTTGAGCCACCAGTGCCGGCATACGCAGGTGCCATAGATGTGTTACAGAAAGCGGACTGTATTGTTATCGCTCCAGGCAGTCTGTATACCAGCCTGGTGCCTGCGCTGTTACCAAGCGGCATTTGTGACGCTATCAAACAGTCTTCAGCTCGTCTTGTCTATATTTCGGCTCTGAGTCTCGAAAAAGAAGGCGAAACGGGGCCACAGAGACTTAGCGAGTTTGTGGCCGAACTTGAGCAGTATTTACCTCGACCACTCGATTTAGTAGTATATAATAGCTTTGTGCCAAGCAGTGCCGAAGCCGTGCTGTACGAAGAAAAACAATGGGTGGTATATCCCAAAGACACTGAAAACATAGCGGACAGAAAAGTAGTAGGGTATGACTATGAGGAGCCGGGCGTGGGGTATAGTGCGGAAAAATTAAGCACAGCACTTGCACATATTTTTGTATAGTATGGATATTCATACAGAAGTTAAAAAAGAAGCATATTGTATAAAATTTATTGCCAAAGAAAACGGTACGCCGATTGGTAGAGCCTTTTTGTATATTCTTTACAACGATTTACATGTCGAACCGTTCGCCTTTATGGAAGATGTGTTTGTCGACGAAGCGTACCGTGGTCGCGGTATTGGCAGTGAGATGGTTAAAGCAATGGTAAAGGAGGCGCGGGTACAAGGGTGTTATAAAATGATTTTTACTGCGCGCAATATCAAACGCGAGGTACAGGATTGGTATGTGCACCTTGGGTTTAAAGATTGGGGCAAAGAATTTAGGATGGATCTTTAATATAAAATATGATTGAAGTGATAAATTTAAAAAAACACGCTCAATTTGAGAATTTTGAGATAGAAAATTTGCAATTCGCTAAACTATTTAGATCAAAGCATGTTTCGATTTCTCTTGATAAATATGTGGTAGGAGTTTCAACCCCATTTATTTCAAAAGATCGACCTCAAGAATCAAAAGAAATTTTAATTCCACTAGAAGGTATACTTAAGATTATTACCACAGACTCGGAACTAACTTTTGATCCTGCTCATGACGGAATATCGATGGCTATCATTGATGGCCGGACACCGCGAAGATTCCAAAATATTGGCACCGTTGACGCGCGAGTATTGGCGATTTTCGCGCCGCCATTTTCTATTGAAGAAATCAATTTTTTAAATTAGAATATGAACCTTTACGAATTCGAAGGCAAAAAAATTTTTCAAAAATATGGCATTGAAACCCCGCGGGGAGTCGTAGTGCGGCGGGGCGAGGACTTCGGCAGTAAGTACGAAGCACTAAGTACTAAGCACGTCGTTGTCAAAGCACAGGTGCTGAGTGGCAAGCGGGGTAAGAATAATGGAATTAAATTTTGCTCCAGCGCCGATGAAGTCGCAAAGGCGTGTGAGGAATTATTTGCGATGAATATTCGTGGACAGTATGTGGCTGCGGTGTTGGTAGAAGAGAAATTGGATATTGCCGAGGAGCATTACATGTCGATTGTGTATGATACCAACAAAAAGCAGCCGGTGATGATTTATAGCGCGAGTGGTGGAATGGATATTGAAGAGGTAGGAAGTGAGGGAATTAAGAAGTATGAATTAGGAATTAGGGATACGACGATTGAGGTTGATGTGCCATATGCGCAAGAATTGTGGAATTGTTTTCTCGGCGAAGACACCCGCCAAGTGGAAATCAATCCGCTCGTTAAAACATCCGACGGTCGTTTTATCGCAGCCGATGCCAAAGTCGCGCTCGACGACGATGCCTTTTATCGACATGAAGATTGGAAAGAGTTAGAGCCACGCACCATGATGGGGCGGCTGCCAACGGAGCGAGAAATAGAAGCGCGAAAAATTGACGAAGAGGGTGAAAAATATTATCAGGGCACTGCCGGGAAATATATCGAGCTCGATGGCGATATTGGGCTTATTCTCAATGGTGGTGGCGCGAGCATTGCCAACATGGACGCGCTGGCGGCAACAGGTTTAAAGGCAGCTAATTATACCGAATACTCAGGCAACCCACCGCGTGAAAAAGTGTACAAACTGGCTAAGGTCGTAATGTCAAAGCCTGGTTTGAAGGGTCTGTGGATGTGTGGTGTGGTAGCTAACTTTACCAACGTAAAGGAAACTTTTATGGGAATTATCGACGCGCTGGATGAGGTAAAACCTACGTATCCGATTGTGGTTCGTCGTGATGGTCCAGAAAGTACAGAAGCATTTCAACTCCTTGAAGAATGTGCGAAGCGGAATAATTTGACGATTAAAATGTTTAAAAAAGAAACGGGGATGAGTGAGACAGCAAAAGTTTTAGATGGAATTATAAAGCAGCTAGTTTAAATTTAAAGAATTAAAAATTGTTTAAAAATTGAAAATTAGAAATTGAAAATTCTTCCATGATATGTCCATCCTTATTTCCACAGAAACTAAAGTCCTCGTCCAAGGTATCACTGGCAAAGAAGGCGCCAAAGGTGCCAAAGCGATGCTTGATTACGGCACGCAGGTACTCTGTGGTGTGACACCAAAAAAAGCAGGCCAAGAAGTAGAAGGCAAGCCGGTATTTGATACAGTTAAGGATGCGATGCAGCAATTTCCTGAAGTGAACACGAGCGTTATTTATGTTCCTCCATTTGCCGCCAAAGCAGCGATGCTCGAAGCGATTGATAATAACATTAGTTTGATCAACGTGTTTGTCGAGCGCATACCAATCAAAGATACAGCGTATTGTCTTGCGGCTGCTAAGGAAAAAAATATTCGTATTCTCGGCCCCAGTTCACTTGGTTTAGTTGTCCCTGGCGTTGCCCGTTTGGGTGTAATGGGAGGTCCGCTGGTAACAGAAATTTTTAAACCAGGTTCAATCGGCGTTATTTCGCGTAGTGGCGGTATGAGTAATGAGCTCTCGTGGCAGCTGTCAAAGAACGGCCTTGGTCAGAGTGCGACGGTACATGTTGGCGGCGACCTACTCATGGGCACCACATACGCTGACCTGCTCCGTCTTTTTGAAAAAGATGAGGCGACCAAAGCGGTTGTTATTTACGGTGAGCATGGCGGTAGTTATGAGTTTGAGATTGTCGACCTCATTAAAAATAAAGAGTATACCAAACCACTTGCGATTTTTATTGGCGGTAAGTTTGCCAATTCACTCCCCGAGGGCATGAACATTGGCCATGCCGGTGCTATCGTAGCCCGTGGTCAGGGTGCGGCGGAGAAAGAGAAGGCACTTTCTGAGGTTGGAGTTATGATCGCGGAGCGGTATGAACAATTGGTTGATTTGGTGAAACCGTTTGCGTAAAAAATGCAAGACACACGGTTCTGTCATCCGGAGTCCTGAGTACTCGGGACTCAAAATGACAAGTGAACGACTATGGTTTACATAAAAGAGTATACCGAACTTAATCCCAAGGAAAAACGCCAACTTTTTTATAAACGAAAATTTAAATCAGCTCACCCCGAATGGGATGATTCAATGGTGTTGCTTACGCAGTTGGCCGACAAGCATATTGATAGAGACACAATGGTACTTGATGCCGGCTGCGGTAATGGAAATTTTGTAATCGATGAGCTCCGAGGCAAATTTAAAAAAGTTGTTGGCGTAGACGTATCGCCGGAAGTAACGGCAAGGAACAAAACGGCGGATGAAATTGTTTTTGCCAATTTGAATAATTTGTCCTTTAAAAATGATAGTTTTGATGCCGTGGTGTCGCTGTGGGTCCTTGAGCACGTAGAAGATCCGACGACAGTATTTAAGGAAATTGCCCGCGTGCTCAGGCCGGGTGGCACTTTTGTTTTTGTCACTCCAAACAAGCATAATGTACTTATCCGTTTGCGTCGACTTTTGAGCCACCACACAGCAGAAAAACTTGTCTGGAAATTATACGGTAGGGCGCACGAAGATACGTTTGATGTTTTTTATCGAGCGAATACCTTGCGTGAGGCCGAACGATTAGCCAAGGAAAATGGTTTTGCTGTAGAATACTGTGCAGAAAACTTCGATCCTTCATATACCTCGTTTGGTCCAGTGAGCTACTTTTTGACGAAACTGACGTATTATCTACCGCTTTCCTTTTTTAAAACACATCTCGTGGCGATTCTTAGAAAAAACGATTTGTAGCACGCAACTGTAAATATGCACCCTTCATTTTGTCATCTTGAGCGAAGCGAAAGATCTAAGCGATACGCACTTAGATTCTTCGCTGCGCTTAGAATGACAGTTTTCTTTGCGCTCAGTACTTATTGCTTGGTACCTAATGCTGGTTGGGCCGCCAACGTCGGTTTCGTGCCGTCCACCGGTCTGTGGTTTTCGCCAACAACTTTTTCTGCCGGTGATAGTATTAATGTGTATACGGTTGTCATTAACAACGATTATTACGCACTCGACGGCATTGTGACTTTTTATGACAACAACCAGTCGTTCGATACGGCTGTCGTAACCCAGCTGCTCAAAGAGCAGGCGAAGCAGGTAAAAGTAACCTGGAAACCAACGGCAGGGGAGCACAACCTCAGCGCGCGTTTTACCAAGGCAGTGGCGGTCGACGCCAAAGGTAGCAAGCAAGAAATTTCTCTGAGCCAGATAAACAATGTTACCGGCGCCCCACTCGAGGTAGGTGGTAGCAGTGTAGCACCGGTAACGCCGGTCACCGAAACACAAACTATCGGCGAATCAAAGGTAGTTGTTGCGGCATCGGGCGTAACGCCGAGTGATGCGAGTGTGGCTATCGGATCCACGGCAGTCGCTGTCGTCCAGCAGGGCAAAACATTGGTCCTCAAAGCGGCGGAAATTTTGAAAACGCAGAGCGTGCAGCAGACGGACGCAAATCCCACATCCCAAAATTCTAATTCCACCAGCACCACATCCGTACATGCCGCATCCACAGCCGTTGATCCATTTGCCAAAAACAAAGAAATTATCGATAAAGCGAGCAATTTGGCCGCGACTATTACGAGTACCGCCGGGAAGATAAACGAAGCCTATGCTGCCGGTAAAGGCGCGGTGGAAACAGGCCAAAGCTTCTATAAGCAAGCGCAAGATACGTGGAGTCGAATAGATCCGTATTGGCAAAAAATGAAGCCGTATTGGCTAAGCATTTCTCACAACAATGATCCAAAACAGATTGCGATAATTGCTGGTGTGGTGATTGTAGGATATTGGATATTAAAATTTATGTTTCGACGTAGACGTCGTCGGTGGGAAGACTAAAACTGTCATTTATTTTTTGTCATTCCCGCGTAAGCGGGAATCCACAAAATCACCGTTCGACGTGGATCACTTCCCACGAAAGTCGAATTTTGTTTGGGATGACAGTAATAAGTAACTATGAAAAATAATAAGCAACAGAAAATTCAAAATCACAAAGATACATCGTGGGAGAAATCGAGTAGCTGGTACTCCGATCTTATTGCCGATGGTTCATATTATCATGAGCGTATTATCCTTCCGAATGTGCTGCGGCTTCTCAAAGATGCCAAGAGCGTGCTCGACATTGGCTGTGGTCAAGGGGTGCTGGCTGGCAAATTGCCAAAAGATGTTGTGTACGAAGGTGTCGACGCATCAGCGACACTCATCAAGGTGGCTCAAGCCCACACGTTCAACAAAAATCAACATTTTACGACGGCCGATGCCACAAAGCCATTGCCGATTACCAAAAAAGATTTTGATTATGCCGTTGCGATCTTGTCACTCCAAAATATGGAGCAGGTCGATAAGACGATAGCGAATGTCGGCGCTCACTTGAAGCCAGGGGGTACGTTCATTGCGGTGTTGAACCACCCGTATTTTCGCATTCCGAAAGCATCAGGGTGGGGGACAAACGAAAGCAAGGAACAATATCGCTGGGTCACAAAATATATGTCACCAATGAAAGTCGCAATGGAAATGCATCCGGGGCAGAAGCATAGCGAACAAACATGGAGCTTCCATCATTCTCTTGCCGACTACACTTGGTATTTATCACAAGCCGGGCTTATTATCGAAAAGGTTGAAGAGTGGCTGACGGATAAGAAAAGTACGAACCCAAAGGAAAATGAAAGTTTTCGGGAGATCCCGATTTTTATGTGTTTGGTTTGTAAGAAGATTTAATTCAATTGTCATCCTGAACTTGTTTCAGGATCTGGCCATCAGTTTAGACAGATGCTGAAATAAATTCAGCATGACAGTAATGAGTGTATTATGCCGTTGAAATTTAAAACATCAGTCAGTTCAGTAAATGGGGGAGAAGAACAAATTCGTGGCAAAGATTTACACGAGCTCATTCGCAGCGCATCATTTGTGGATGCTATTTATCTTATCCTGCGCGGTGAAATGCCAAGCCCGCAGGCGAGCAAAATGTTTGGTGCCATGCTCACAGCCATGATAGATCACGGCCCCGGCGTGTCATCAGCACTCACGGCTCGGGTGGTGCAGTCGGCTGGTAACGAGCTGCATACTGGCGTAGCCGCTGGCATCCTCGCGCTCGGCGGCACCCGCCACGGCGGCGCGCTCGGCGGAGCGGCCAAGTTTTTTGCCGAAAATATCGGTTTGACCTCGCCCCCTGACCCTCTCCTTGAGGAGAGGGTGGCCGAAGGTTCCCTCCCCTTGGGGGGAGGGATAAAGGGTGAGGGCCTCACTTCATTTCTCAAAAAACTCAAAAAGCAAAAAGTCCGTGTGCCCGGCTATGGTCACAAAGTACTTACGCACGACAACCGTTGCGACACACTATTTGGTGTTGCCAAAGAAACCGGATTTTATGGAAAATATTGTGAATTCGCGCTGACGATTGGCGCAGAGCTGAACAAAATTTCTTCCAAGCCACTACCGCTTAATATGGATGGTGCCAATGCGGCGATACTGCTTGATATGGGTTTCGACTACAAACTTGCGACCGGACTATTTCTCATCGGCCGTACGCCAGGCCTGGTTGCCCAAGTTTACGAAGAGATGAACAGCGGGGAGGGGATACGGAGATTGGATGAAGAGGAGATTGAATATATTATTTAGTTCCATCCCCACTCGCCGTAGTGCTCACCTTTTTTAATTTGTTCCAGCGCGAAACGTACTTCCTCAATCAAATCACTCGGCAACTCGTCTTCTGAGTACCATGTTAAATCAGAGCATTTATCAGGCTCGAGATTGGTAATTTCACCATCCCATTTGTTGGCTGTTAGGTACACATCGATATACTCACGCTCTGGCCGCCAGCGGTGCATGACAAATTCTACAGTCAAGTCATTTGGGCTGAGCACGATACCCGCCTCTTCTTGAGCTTCCCGTATGATCGCTTGGCGAGCTGTTTCATGGCCTTCACAGTGGCCGGAAACCAAGCTGTACTTACCATCGTGGTAGCCTGTATTGAGGCGGCGAGACAGCAACATTTTTCCATCTTTTTTTAAAATAAGGTAGACGGCAAAATAGGGGCGAAATTTTTCATTCATACATTTTTTTAAAAACAGCACTTATTTTTTTGGTTTCTCCCACACACCAATTCCCACAAATAAATTTTCTACGATACGCCCCTTTTGCCGTATTTCCGCATCCATGGCAACTTTCAACTTTTTGAGAGCCAGATCCCACGCCTCAACCGAAGGAATGGGATCAAACACTTCATGAAAAGAATTCATATATTCAAGGAATATTTGCGAGTCGGTAATGCGCGCGTAACGACAGAGTATTGTTTGTCTGAGTAGTAAGAAGTTGTCTAAATATTTTTCATAATTTTCAAAATTCGCGTGAGCGCTGGTATGTACATAATCTGCCTTCAATTTCCTGGCAAGGAATTTTTTGTAAGTCTCGATATGGTCGCGAGAAGAGTGAGCTCGACTGTTTAATGAAATAATTAATTTTCCACCAGGCTTTAGCACGCGCCTCATTTCTTCGATTGCCTTTGGGATGTCAAAATGATACAGCGCGTGTTTACAAATGATCGCATCGAAAGCATTCTTTGGAAAAGGTAGTTTTTCAGCTTTAGACACACGAAACGTTATGGATTTAGCGTTGTCTTTCGTAGCCTCGGCTATCATGCCAGCTGACGAATCAATACCATAGAGTTTTCCCTGGTATCCGCTGCTCCTGATTAATTTCAAAAGATCACCATAGCCGCAACCAATATCGAGTATGGCCTCATTGCCAAGTAAATTACTCTGAGCGAGTATTTCTCGGTCAAGATTAACTTTTGGATGCGCCAAAGCATTAAATTTTTTCCTCATTTTTAACTGGCTAGAAGTGGAATAATTTTTTTCTGGGTTAAACGATTTCATACGAGCTCTTTCCTAAAAATAAAAATCGCGTTGTTTTCCATTTATTAAATAGTAGTCCAATGCCCAGTGAGCCACACACGCCGACAAGTGTATACAAAATCCAGTGGCCTGCTGAATGGTTGCCAAACAAAAGGCCAAAAGTGCGATGGAGGTACATAATGGGGAGAGAGTAGAGGCCGAGGAGAATGATCAATTTCCAACGATCAAGTTTGACGAGGTAATAACTTAAGCCAACCAACGCCAAGGTCACGATAGTCGGAATCAAGAGGTCAAGGTATGGGTGATCGTATACAATATTTTTGAGATCGAGGGTGTAGGCGAGGTGGCCGGTGGTGGCGAGAACGACTAAGATCAAAGATAAAAGACTAAAGACTACTGTGCCAGCAAGCAATTGTGTTTTGGTGAAGTGAAGTTTATTAGATAATTCCTTGAGCAAAAAGCTGATGTGAAAATAGGCGAGGGTGATGAGTGCTACATCCACGTTGAGTGGGATAGGACGCAGGTGTCCGGTGTTCACGAGATGCCATGATTCAATATGCGATAGGAGATAAGCGATAAAAACAACAAGCGTGATTAACCATTGTTTTTTAAAAACGAGATTAATTTTCGAGTACACGATTTGTGTGAACCAGAGTACGGTAATAAACCACAGTGCGCCGTAGACCCCGAGAACGACACGGCCACCATAGAGGGCGTTGTGAATTTCTAGGCTGTAGTTAAATGGGGTCTGTGTAAGGTAGAAATACAAGCAGCGCGCGACCAAAAAAAGAATAAGGAATAAAGAATAAGGAATAAGAAGTGATGTAGTTTTTTTGAGCGCGTATGATTTCCAGTCTTTCCAATTTGCAACTGGTTTAAAAAGGTACCCACTGAGCATAAAAAAGGCGGGCATGTGAAACCAGTAGATGTATTTACTAAAGCCAACTTGGGAGTGGCCGACAACAACCAGGACGATTAAAATACCGCGTAAAAAGTCGATCCAGCTTGTACGTTCGTTTGCCATAGTAAGGCTTGAAATAGTGCCGAAATAGGGTATACTTAGGACAGTATAACAGAAGCTTTTGTTAACTACAATTGTATGAATTATCTCATCGAAACCGCTCGCTCCGACAGCGATTACGAGCTTCTCGACAGCGGCGACGGCGCTAAACTTGAGCGCTACGGCTCTGTTACTGTTTCCCGCCCCGATCCGCAGGCGCTGTGGCCAAAGTTGCTCACTGAAGCTGACTGGAATAAAGCCAATGCCTATTTTGGTGTTACAAAGAGAGGCAGCGAAGATAACTGGAAAACACGCGGCAACGTGCCGGAGCGATGGCAGATTGAATATGGCGGTCTCAAATTTTGGATTAAGCTATCAGCATTCAAACATACAGGGATTTTTCCTGAGCAGGAGAGTAATTGGCGGTGGATACGCAATGTCATCCTGAGCAAAGCGAAGGATCCCTTGCCGTCGAACGAAAGGGATTCTTCGGTCGCTGCGACGCTTCCTCAGAATGACAGTAAGGTGAAAGTGCTGAATCTGTTTGGTTACACCGGCGGTGCATCGCTCGCAGCGGCGCAGGCTGGCGCAGAGGTTGTGCATGTTGATGGTTCAAAAGTCGCTATCGGTTGGGCGAGGGACAATGCTGAGCTCAGCGGCCTCAGTGATAAACCGATCCGCTGGATACTCGACGATGCTTTTGCGTTTGTAAAACGCGAGATTCGTCGTGGTAATAAGTATGATGGCATCATTATGGACCCACCAGCCTTTGGCCACGGTGCCAAAGGCGAGACCTGGAAAATAGAGGAACACTTTTTACCTTTCCTCGAAGCGTGTTGGGAAATTCTTTCGGATAAGCCGTTATTCTTCCTTATCAACGGATACGCTGCTGGGTATTCAGCGCTCGCGTATAAAAATAATCTTGATGTACTTTTGAAAAAATATGGCGGGAAGGTCGAAGTGGGAGAATTAACAATCCAAGAGAAAGTCAGCGAACGGTTGCTGCCGGCTGGAATTTTTGCGAGATGGAGCAATTGTTAGTTCATAGCCAATAGTTCTTAGCCAGTAGATCGCGACTACGAACTATTGGCTATGAACTTACAAATATTATACGAAGACAATCATCTCATTGCTGTCTACAAACCAGCCGGTGTTTTGGTGCAGGGTGACAATACAGGGGATCCAACACTCATGGACGAGGTGAAATATTATTTGAAAACGACTTACCACAAAACAGGCAATGTATTCCTCGGACTTATTCATAGGCTTGATAGACCAGTGCAAGGTATTATTCTCTTTGCTAAAACAAGCAAGGGCGCGTCACGTCTCTCGGAGCAATTTCGAGAGCATGCGGTAGAAAAGATATATCACGCGATGGTGTTAGGGAAACCTCCTAAGCAGAGAGATACGTTGGAGCATTTTTTAAGCAAAGACGAAGTGGCGAATAAGACAAGAGTAAGCAGTAAACAGACGACAGAAAGCCAACGAGCCGAATTATCGTATGAGATAGTTGAAAGTAACGGTAAAAATTCAATCCTCAAAGTAAAATTAGGCACCGGGCGATCGCACCAAATTCGGGCGCAATTGTCAGCTATCGGCTGTCCGATCGTCGGAGATGTTAAGTATGGTGGCCCACTTCGTTTAGGGGTCGACCCAGACCCCATAGGCCACGCACATCACATGTTAGCGTTGGCGGCAACATCACTCACATTTAAAACGGCTACCAGCGAGGAAACTAAACATATTGAAATTGAAAATCCGTTTCACCTATGAACCCAATTACGTACCATAAAAAATTAAAAGGCAAGATCGAAATTCGTTCGCGCGCTCGTATTTCGTCTAAAAAGGATTTAAGTTTAGCGTACACACCGGGGGTTGCCGAAGCCTGTAAGGCAATCGTCCAAAACCCGGAGCAGCTGTACGCCCTGACGCGAAAAAATAACCTCATCGCTGTCGTCACTGACGGCAGTGCTGTTTTGGGCCTTGGCAATATCGGCCCTGAAGCCAGCTTGCCGGTGATGGAAGGCAAGTGTGTTTTATTTAAAGAATTTGCCGGGGTGGACGCGGTACCGATCGCGCTGAAAACGCAAAACACTGAAGAAATTATTCGGACTATCGAAGTTATTTCACCAATGTTTGGTGGTATCAATCTGGAAGATATTGCCGCTCCACGGTGTTTCGAAATAGAACAGCGATTGCGTGAACGCTTGCCCATTCCCGTGTTCCACGATGACCAGCACGGTACGGCGATTGTCGTGCTCGCTGGTATATACAACGCGCTCACCGTGGTGGGTAAAAAAATTGAAAAGGCGCACGTCGTGATCAATGGCGCTGGAGCGGCAGGCAACGCGATAGCCAAGCTGCTCATCTTGGCCGGAGCCGCACACGTTACGTTGGTTGACTCAAAAGGTATTATTTACGAAGGGCGAGATAATTTAGACGAAGAAAAAAGCGAACTTGCCAAAGTAACGAATCGAGAAAAACGAGTTGGTGATTTGGCTCAGGCGTTGCACGGAGCCGATGTGTTTATTGGCGTGAGTAAAGGTGGACTGGTGAACCAGGATATGATATCCAGCATGAATGAGAAAGCAATTGTTTTCGCCATGGCTAATCCGATTCCAGAGATCATGCCCGATGAAGCAAAAGCGGCGGGCGCGGCTGTGGTTGCCACTGGCCGCAGTGATTTTCCCAACCAAGTAAATAATGTCTTAGCTTTTCCGGGAATTTTTCGTGGGTTGCTTGACGGTAGGATAATCCAGGCGACGCATGCCATGGAGCTTGCGGCCGCCCGCGCGCTCGCACATCTCGTGAAACGCCCCACCGCGCGTCGCATTCTTCCCGAGCCACTCGATACACACGTCAGCGCGGCGGTTGCCAAAGCTATTCGACGGCAGTATGCGCACCATTCTTGATTTGCATATTCATTCCAAATACGCACGTGCCTGTTCCAACAAACTGGAAATTCCGCTGATTGCCGAAGCGTGTATCAAGAAGGGTATTAATATCGTCTCGACGGGTGATTTTACGCATCCGCTGTGGTTTAGCCACTTAGAAAAGAGCCTAGAAGAAGTATCTGCGGGGATTTATAGTGTTAAGAATCAGGAATCAGGAAAGAGGAATCAGGGAACAAAATTTGTCTTCGGCACCGAGGTAGCGTGTATCTATAAAGACAAAGATAAGGTACGGCGAGTGCACCTACTATTGTATGCGCCAAACATGGAATGCGCGCGCAAGTTGAATCGGGCGTTGGATGAGCGCGGCGTTAACCGCAGCTCCGATGGTCGACCGATATTTGGTATGACCAGTAAAGAACTGCTTAAAATAATGCTTGATATCGACCCAAGCATGATGATGATTCCGGCGCACGCGTGGACGCCGTGGTTCGCAATTTTCGGTTCAAAATCAGGTTACGATACTCTTGAAGAATGTTTTGGAGAATTAGCACCCGAAATTTTTGCTATCGAGACCGGTCTTTCCAGCGACCCGCCGATGAACCATCGATTGAGCGCGCTCGACAGTATTGTGCTCGTATCCAACTCTGACGCGCATAGTCTCGAAAATCTGGGACGCGAAGCTAATGTTTTTGATTTTGATTCGGATGCGGACATAACGTATCAGAACATTCGGAATATAATTAAATCTGGCGATAAGAAAAAATTTTTATATACCATTGAATTTCACCCTGAAGAAGGGATGTATCATGTGGATGGCCACCGCGAATGTGGTGTGAAGGTGAACCCAGAGGAGTCGAAAAAAATGAAAGATGTATGCCCGGTATGTAAAAAGAAATTAACGATCGGAGTGTTGCATCGAGTCGATGATCTTGCTGATCGACGTGACGCGGACATCCCCACCAATACATTTATTCCGCATCGGTACATTGTGCCGCTGCGCGAAATTGTGGCAGCGAGCTTCAGTATCGGCAAGGGAAGCAAAAAGGTGGTTGACGAATACGAACGACTTATCCACGAGCTTGGCAGCGAGTTTCATATTCTCCTTGAGGCGAGCGAAGCTGAGATTGCAGCAACCACTTCAAACCAAAATATCGTTCTAGGTATTCGTAACATGCGAAATGGGTTTATTACAATTGATCCCGGGTACGATGGAGTATATGGGACGGTCGACCTTTTCAAAGGTCAAAAATACGATGGGCCACGACAAACAACGTTGTTGTAAAAAATAAAAAATCCGCTCGAGATGAGCGGATTTTTGAAACTTAACGACGCTTTTTAGCGGTCTTGCGTTTCTTGGTAGCTTTCTTTTTAGCTACTTTCTTTTTAGCTTTTTTCTTGGCTGCCATAATGGGCACCTCCTTTCATATTCGTCAATATATGACGAATGAGGTTGAGAATTTTTTCGTAACTCGCGATCGCGAGAAAAAATTTTTGTGGAAGAAATTTTTTACAAGACAAGCATTGCTGTAAAAATTTCTTTCGACCTAACTGTATTATAGAGTGTTTGCATGAATATGGGAAGAGTTTTTGGAAAAGTTATGCACAGGCCTTCGCGCTTGGCGCTACGGCCTGCAAGCAACTGGGAAAATAAAAAATAAATTTAAAAAAAATAAAAAACTTTTCCATTTAGAAAAAGTTTTTTGTGCCCCCAGAGAGGATCGAACTCCCATCCCCAGGTTCGAAGCCTGGTATTCTATCCATTAAACTATAGGGGCATTAAAAAATCCTAAATCCTAATTTCTAATTTCTAAACAAGTTCAAAATTCAAATGTTCAAATAGTTTTGAAATTTGAATTTTGCTCATTTGGTATTGTTTAGGATTTAGAAATTAGGATTTAGGATTCATTCTGTGGATCGGCTGGGGATCGAACCCAGGACCTTGGGCTTAAGAGGCCCCTGCTCTACCAGCTGAGCTACCGATCCGTTTTGCAGTACTATGTGCTAAGCAGTAAGCATGATGTGGTGAGTAATTTCGTTCATGCTTAATGTCGAAAGCTTAACATCTACCGTTTCATTATGTTTATCTTCGGTCCTTTCCACCCTTTTACTTTTATGGCCGCTTCGGCTGCTTCGGTCTGGGCTTCTTGTTTGCTTGTGCCTTCGCCCGTAGCAACCAAATCTTTATCAAGAAATACCCCCACTCGAAATGTTTTAGCGTGGTCCGGGCCTTCTTCGTGCAGCACTCGATAGGTGGGAGTAATGCCGAGCAGCTCTTGGGCGGATTCTTGGAAGCGACTCTTCGCATCCATGTATAAACCGTTCTCCAAAATGTTTGGTAATTTCACCAGTACCCATCGCGTTATGAACTGTTGGGCTAAATCGTACCCGTGGTCCAAATAAATAGCGCCAATGACCGCTTCGATGGTGTTGGCCATAATGTAGTCACGTGCTTTTGTGCCGGCGTCTTTGGCTTCACCGTGGCTAAGAAAAAGGAATGGCTCCATGCCGATTTCGTACGCGATGCCAGCAAGTGTTTTGGCGTTGACAAGCGCCGCGCGCCAGTTGGTGAGCTCGCCCTCAGGGTTTTCGTATTCTCGAAACAGAAATTCAGTCACGACCAATTCGAGCACCGCGTCACCCAAAAACTCCAACCGTTCATTTTGGCCGAGTGGAAAATCATGATGCTCGTTGAGATAGGAACGGTGCACGAATGCCTGCACGAGGTATTCGGAATGTTTAAAGGTGATACCGAGGATATCTTCCAATTTTTCAAAGTGCTTTTCTTGAACCTCGGGAAGGGAGAGAACGGGTGATTCTTTCATAGATACATTTTTGAACGTATCTCTTATCTCGCATCTCTTTCGGATAAGAGATAGGAGATATGAGATAAGTTTGAAAATTAATTTAAGTTTTATTGTGTGGCTTGTCTTGGCTAGCCAACTCTGGGCGTTCTTTTACCAGATCATTGTACATAGAGCCGAGCACGCCATTGACGAATTTGCCGGAGGCAGCGCCGCCAAAGCTTTTAGCGAGCTCGATAGCTTCATTAATAGCCACTTTTGGTGGAACCTCACTATTGAACTTGAGTTCAAAGACGCCAATACGCAAGATATTTCGGTCAACAATGGTAATCTGGCTTATGGGCCAGCTGGGTGCGTATTTGGCAATTTCAGTATCAATTTCCGACAAGTGATCCATGACGCCATCAACCAATTTCTTGGTAAATTCCTGCTCCTCAAGACCTGGTCCGAATTCTTTGAGATTGTGCTCGATGATAGCGGGAAGTGCCGCCGACGGGTTACCGCGAAAATCCCACTCGAAGAGGGATTGCATGGCGATGGAACGAGCGAGATGGCGGTTGGGCATAGTGAAGTTCTTAGCCAATAGTACATAGCCAATAAGCGGTTTATGAACTATTGGCTATTGGCTTAGAACTATTTGGCCTTAGTAACTTGTCGTCCGCGGTAGGTGCCACAAAAAGCACAGGCGCGGTGTGGGCGGATGGCCTTGCCACACTTTGGGCATGTGGTTTGAGAAGTGGTGCTCAAAGCAAAGTGAGCGGCACGGCGGCGTTTGTCGCTGGAAGTTCGACGATGACCGGGGAGACCCATACGATTGAAGATTTAAGATTGAAGATTTTAGATTTGTGAATCGGCTATTTATGGCTTATTTCACGTAATCTGTGGAGATATATTACTATAAAATGATGAGTTTGGCAAGAGGGAGGGGAAAAGTTGCTTTTTTGGCTAGGCTCAGGTAGAATTGGCCTATGGAAATCCAAATTATTACGAATCACAATCAATGGAATACATGGTTCAATAAAGCCGAAAATAGCCCTTTCCAGCAATCCTGGGAATGGGGTGAAATTTTGATTGCTGAAGGAAAGACTGTTGAGCGCTTAGCGGTAGTGGAAAATGGTGAAGTGCTACTCTTGGCACAGATCACTTATCAGAGCCTGCCACTCAGCAGCAAATACGCGTATGCGGCGGCGGGGCCGGTGTTTGCGAAGAATCAGGAATCAGGAATGAAGAATCAGGGGTATGAATCGCTGTGCGAGCATTTGAAAAAACAAGGATGCACCTTTTTTCGACTAGAGCCGCTACATGCAATACAAGATACTAAATACCAGATACAAAAATCGTTAGACCTTACTCCTTCTACCACTTCGGTACTCGACTTACGAAAACCCTTCGACACGCTTCTTGCCACGATGCACAAGAATACCCGCTACAGTATCCGCCAAGCCGAGAGTAAAGGCGTGGTAGTGAAACAGGAAAAAAAATTTGATATATTTTGGACGCTGATGCGGAAAACAAGCGAACGCAATAAACTACGACTTCACGGAAAGAGACATTACGAGATAATTTTGGAAAATAAAAATTGTGCTCAGCTCACAGCGTATAAAGATTCGACCCCGATAGCGACGGCGGTATTTTGGCATTTTGGAGATACTCTGACGTATCTGTTTGCAGCGTCGGATTACGAATTTCATGATTTACAGGCTCCGTATCTAATACAGAAGTGCGCAATCGAATTAGCCAAGAGTTTAGGTTGTACGCAGTATGATTTTTTCGGAATTGCGCCGCGGACATGTCATCCCGACCCATTCGCTTCGCTCAGGGCAGGCTCTACAGGAGGGATCTCTGTCCAATCGAACGAGACAGAGATTTCTCGGGGTGTAGCCCCTCGAAATGACAGTAAAGGGTATGATTACGATCGAACTCATAAGTACGCCGGGATTACAAAATTTAAACTGGGATTTGGGGGCGAAGTGGTGAGCACGCCAGGGACGTTTGATGTGGTGCTCAAAAAAAATGCGTATCGACTCTACAATTTGTTGCGTAAGATAAGGCGACTCGCATAGATTGGTTTCATTGTTCAATTGTTACATTGTTATGGTGATTGAGGTGGCGACCGACCATGAAAAGTGGAATTTTTTCTTGAAACAAAATCCGCGAGACGGCTTATTTTTGCAATCCTGGGAGTGGGGAGAGCTTCTCATACAAACCGGGCAGCAGGTGAAGCGGTTGCAAGTGATTGAGGATGGTTCGGTAGTAGCGCAGGTGCAGTTGGTGGCGAAGAAGCTGCCGTTTGGGTGGAGCTATGCCATGGCGGGGAAGGGGCCGGTGTTTTCGTATAAAGTATCTAGTATTTGGTATCGTGTATATGATTTGTTGACAGAACATTTGAAAGAGAAAGGTGTTGTTTTTATTCGTATTGAGCCACAATACCAGATACAAAATACAAAATACAAAATACATACTGTGATAGACATCAACCCTCCCGCCACACTCGTGCTTGATATCACGCCCGACGAAAGTCAGCTGCTTGCGAACATGCACGAAAAAACACGCTACAATATCCGTCTGGCCGAGAAAAAGGGTTTACGAGTCACGGAAGAGAAAAATTTTGAGATCTTTTGGAGCCTACTCCAGAAAACAGGGGAGCGAGATGATTTTGCACTACACTCAAAAGAGAGCTACGAAAAAATTATGGCGTCCGATGCTGTTCGCCAGATCATAGTATGGAGCGGTGAGACGCCGGTCGCAACCGCGGGGTTGATTGGTTTCCATGATACGATGTATTATCTCTACGGCGCTTCAGACCACATGTACCGGAACCTCATGGGTCCACATCTCATGCAGTGGAAGGCGATTAAACTTGCTAGGAAGCTTGGGTGTAAGAAATATGACTTCTTTGGTATTTCACCGAGCATAAAAGAATCAGGAATTAGGAATCAGGAATTAGGGGGTTACGAATATGATCATAATCATCGTTACGCCGGCGTTACGCGTTTTAAGCTTGGCTTCGGTGGCCAGGTGCATGAGGAGCCGGGGACGTTCGACTTGATTTTGAGCCCGTGGAGGTATAGGGTATATATGCTGATTAAAAAAATAAGGAGGTTTATATAGTACCAAATTTTCAATTTTTAATTTGCAATTTCCATTCAATAATTAATGAATTCATTAGACAGTTAAGAATTGATTGAAAATTAAAAATTGCAAATTGAAAATTAATTTCGTCCTCATAGTTTAATGAATAGAATGCCAGCCTCCTCCGCCAGAGGCGGACCCGTCTTGGGCGGGGAAGTTGTACTATGCTCTCATAGTTTAATGGATAAAATGCGGGCCTCCGAAGCTTGCGATGTGCGTTCGATTCGCACTGAGAGCACATAATTTACCTATATGCTTCAAAACAAAACCATCTTAATAACGGGTTCATCGCGCGGTATTGGTGCGGCGACAGCCAGGCTAGCTACACAGTATGGCGCGCGAGTAGTGCTGCATGGAAAAACTGATAGTGATGAGCTAAAAAATATTGCTAACGAACTGGGAACTTCCTATGTTGTAGCTGATTTAACGAGCGGAGAAGAAATATCAAAAGCTGCCGAGCACGCCATAGCGAACGCTGGCCATATTGATTGCTTAATAAATTGCGCGGGCATAACTAAATCCTTCCCTTTCCTGGAAGCATCTGATGAGATATGGGAAGAAATTTTTATGATAAACGTACTTGGTACGGTGCGATTTTGCCGCGCACTCATTCCTCACATGCAGCAGCACGGCGGAGGGTCAATTGTGAATATCGCGTCAATTCGTGGGCGCGATACAACATCCGGGCGCACCGCATATTCTACATCCAAAGCCGCGATCATTAACCTTACCTGTTCGCTCGCCAAAGAGTTCGCGCCAGCTATTCGCGTGAATGCGGTCGCGCCAGGGTTTACCAAGACCGACATGAGCAAAGAGTGGGGCGAGCGCACGTGGTCACAGTCGAAACAAAGTCTGGTAGGGCGTGCGGCTGAGCCGATCGAAATAGCCGAAGCTGTGCTTTTTCTCGCGAGCGATAGAGCGCGCTATATAGTCGGGCAGACACTGATTGTGGATGGGGGTTATTCTTTGGCAGGAAAATAATATGAAATTCAACCCACTCTCACTTGTTCCACCCTCGGCCACGCTCGCGATGAACGCGCTCGCGAATCAAAAACGCGCTAAAGGCGAGCGCGTATACAATCTCAGCGCCGGTGAACCGATGCTGTCGCCAAATGAATATGTGATTACCGCTGCCGAGAAGGCTATGCGTGATGGCAAGACGCTGTATCCACCGGTGGCCGGCATTCCAGAATTGCGAAAAGCAGCAAGCGAATGGATGAACAAAGTTCATAGTTCACAGTTCACAGCCAATAGTACATTAGTGACGTGTGGAGGGAAGTTTGGGTTGTATGCATTGTTTCAAGCACTCATCGAGCCAGGTGATAAAGTGATTATTCCGGCACCGTATTGGGTGTCATATCCAAGTATGGTAGAGATGTTTGGGGGAGTGCCAATCGTTATAAATGGAAGATTAGAAGATTGGAAGATTAGTGCGGAGCAATTAGAAAAGATTGAAGATTCAAGAATAAAGATTATCGTTCTTAACAACGCCGGGAACCCGACGGGAGTATTATACACAAGAGAAGAGATAGGAGATATTTTGAAATGGGCAAGCGACAACGATGTAATTGTTGTGTCCGACGAAGTATATGGTGGGCTCACGTACGGTGGTGAATTTGTGTCCTGCGCATCGTTCCCCGAGTACAAAGATACCGTGGTGATTATCCAGAGCTGCTCCAAACATTTTGCCATGACCGGTTGGCGTGTTGGGTTTGTGTTTGGGCCGGAGGAGGTTATAAAAGTGCTTACGAATATTCAGAGCCAGAGTACGACGGGAACGTCGAGTATTTCGCAATGGGCTGCGGTAGCGGCGTTTGAGCATGCGAGCGAGATTATTCCGTGGGTGAATGGCGAAATGCGCAAACGGCGAGACACTCTTCTTGAGATATTAAATAAATATTTTAATATTAAGATATTAGTGAGTGCGGGGTTATATGCTTTTGTGCCTATGAAAGCGCTGGGTACAGCCGAAACTGACTCGGTGAAGTTTTGTACTAACGTACTTGAGAAAGCGAACGTGGCTATGGTGCCAGGGGCACCGTTTGGATGCGAGGGCTATGTGCGGATGTCGTTTGGGGAGACAGAAAATGAATTGCGTGAGGGGGTTGAAGCGTTGGCCAGGTATATTCAAAGCAGTGGTGGTATAAAAACCCTCTGAAAAGAGGGTCGTCCCGATTCGCATTGGGACGGGGTGTGTGGCGTCTTTATTATAGTTTATACAATGTAAACAATTGCTTGCGTAGTATTAAGGAGGGTATGAAAGTCGTCTATAGAAGTGATCTCAAAAAAGTTGCTCAGCAACTGCGCAACAATATGACGGTTTCAAAAAAAGCTTTATGGAACCGTTTGCGCGGTAAACAATTATTTTGGTAGAAAAAAAATAGTTGATGTGATAGAAAGAAAAACGAATACATCATATAGACAGTAATAAGGACTGTACACACCCGGGCTCTGTGGAGCCTGCCTCTCCTTCTAGAGGGCTGTCGAGCGGCCTAGAAATAAGTGCTCAATTGTCGAGGTCTCAATAAAATGCTACCATAGGGTCATTCTAAGATCCTATTTTTATGCCTAAAAACAACCTCCTGGAATTAGCCAAGCTTATTCGTTATTATATCCTCAAATCCACTACGACAGCAGGAAGTGGGCATCCGACATCGTCGCTGTCGGCTACCGACCTCATGACTACATTAATGTTCGGTGGATTTTTCCGTGCAAATTTAGACGACCCAGATTATATAAATAACGATCGCCTCATTTTTTCCAAAGGCCATGCAGCGCCTTTATTTTATTCATTATATGCCACCGCAGGGAAAGTTTCGGAAGAAGAACTCATGACGCTTCGTAAGTTCAGTAGTAGGCTCGAAGGCCACCCGACGATGGAATTTCCGTATACCGAGGCGGCTACGGGGTCGCTCGGTCAAGGGCTTTCCATTGGCGTTGGCATGGCACTTAACGCAAAGTTGGACAAACTGTCGTACAAGACGTTTGTTTTACTCGGCGATAGTGAAATGGCGGAAGGCAATGTGTGGGAAGCACTTGAAATTGCGGCCCACTATAAACTCGACAATCTCATCGGTATTATTGATGTTAATAGACTTGGCCAGCGTGGAGTCACGATGTACGGTCATAAGATGAAGGAATACGAGAAGCGTATCGCGGCATTTGGTTGGAAAACGATTGTGCTAGACGGACATAATTTTGGCCACATTCAAAAGGCTTTTAAAAAAGCGTTGCGACAAAAAGGAAGGCCAATCATGATAATAGCCAAAACACTTAAGGGCAGAGGGGTAAAATTGTGGGAAAATAAAGAAAATTGGCACAGTAAAACACTGGACAAAGAGCAGCTCGCGGTTGCACTCAAAGGTTTGGGTAAGATTGACACAACTGTGCGTGGCGCGGTAGTTGAGCCCACCAAATTGAAACTAAAAAATGAAAAAATTAAACATGTAACAACGAGCGCAACCTATACTATTGGCGAAATGATTTCAACAAAAAAAGCCTACGGGGAAGCACTCACCAAGTTGTACTCGCAGTTTTCACATATTGTTTCGCTTGATGCTGAGGTGAGTAATTCAACCCATGCCGAAATTTTTAAAAAGGCATATCCAAAACAATTTTTTGAAATGTATATTGCGGAGCAAAATATGGTTGGTGCGGCACTAGGATTTTCACGGCGTGGTAAAATTCCATTTGTTTCGACGTTCGCCGCTTTTTTGACCCGAGCGCATGATCAAATCAGAATGAGCCAGTTTTCTGATTCAAATATAAAATTTGTCGGTTCATATGCGGGGGTATCACTTGGCATGGACGGTTCATCGCAGATGGGGCTTGATGATGTCGCGATGTTTCGCTCCATGCTCGGCATGAGTGTGGTGCAGCCTGCCGATGGCGCGGCAACACAGAAGCTGGTAAAAATCGCAGCGGAGCATAACGGCAATATGTACATACGAACTGCACGACAGGAAACACCGGTGATTTATTCACCTGATGAAGAATTTGAGCTTGGCGGGAGTAAAACGGTGAGGTCGAGCAGTCAGGATGTTGCAACTATTATGAGCGCGGGCGTGACGCTCCACGAAGCGCTGAAAGCGTATGACATACTCAAAAAAGAAAATATTATGATTCGCGTGGTTGATCTCTATAGTATCAAACCGCTCGATGGTGCAGTGCTTGAAAAAGCGGCAAGGGAGACGGGAAAGATAATTACCGTCGAAGATCATTATGCCGAGGGTGGTATTGGTGAGGCCGTCGCGTCCGCACTCTGTGAACTACGAACTATTGGCTATGAACTTCACGTAATGGCCGTACGCAAAATGCCGAGAAGCGGGAAGCCGGAGGAGCTGCTCCGATATGAAGAAATTGACGCTGAAGCGATAGTCCGGGCGGTTCGTCGGCTCGTCGGTTTGGAGCAGGTTATGCAC
>CAYTPE010000004.1:0-34152 GCA_964439885.1 uncultured Gammaproteobacteria bacterium | reverse complement strand
CCGACACTGGCCAATGAGATCCGCGAGAGGGTCAAGGCTTTTGAATATGGGCTGTGTTTGCTCGGTCCTGAGCTTGACTACGAAGCGGTGTGCCAGTCGCGTAGTTTTTTTGAAGGCAGAAAAAGCGAATTGAATCGGCTCAGGGGCATACACGTGCCGATGGCGGTGGATTTCTACTCGTAGGATTACACGGATTGAGGTGAAATGATTACACTGATTAAAAAACCTTCGCTCATCGCGAAGGTTTATTTTTATTTAAACTAACTGAGTAGGTTGAATTTCGGAAAATTTTTCTAACATTTTTTCAATTCCACGCTCATCAAGAAGTCCAGCCTGTGGCCCGTGGGCCCCAACCACTCCGGTGCTGTTCGCGGTGCCCCATGCCAGGGCATGCGGAATATCGTGCCCGTGTAGGCGGGCTGTAATGTAGCCAGCCGAAAAGGCATCGCCTGCGCCAGTTTTGGAAACAATTTTGACGGGAAACGAATCAAGATGCCAAACTTCGTCCTTTTTTCCTGCCCAGGCACCACGAATGCCGTCGGTAATAATTACTTCTTTGGCTCCCAGCATAATAAGTTCGTGAATAAGCGCTGATTCAGATTTTTCCGTTTTCCGTTTCGAGCCGGCTATTGCTTCAGCTTCTTCTAGATTAACGATGAGTACGTCGGTCAGGCTCAATATCTCACGCAGCGCAGGTAGAGCATACGCGAGCATGTACGAACCGGGATTTACAGCGAGACGAATCGATGGGTGAGTGGAAAGATGTGAAAGAAGCCGTTCGTGTATTGTTTCGTACCCTTCACTCAGCCCTGTATAGTAAATCCAATCGGTTGCTGGAATCGGCTCGGGCCAAATATACTTTTTCTTTTCGGAATACGAAAGAATCGTTCGGTCATCGCAATAGTTCAGAATAATGGAGTATCGGGTCGCAGCACCGTGTTCGTTCGTTACAAGCGTGCTGTCAACCTTAAAACGCTTCAGGTAATCAAGGACAATCGCACCGTTGGTATCGTCACCCACTGTACTCATAAGAGCGGTTTGAAGGCTAAGTTTGGTAGCAGCCACCGCGACGTTCGGCGCGTTACCGCCGAGCGCCTGGAAGCTGTCTACGATTGGTATCTTGCTGCCATAGTCGAAACACAAATGTTTTTTGTCGGTTTCAGTAATACCGCACTGATCGGAATTATTCGGTATTTGCACGTGTGTATCGATTATTGGGTCGCCAATGGCGATAAGGTGAAACATAGTATTATTTTCCTGAGTCCTCATATGTACGCATTTCATCGGTGGTGTGACGGTGTTTGCCGCGCATGATTTGGATAAGTTCGCGGCCTGCTATAACGAGCATTCCTGCCATGGCAAATGACACGATATAGTCATGGCGTGCGAGGGAATACACGAGTAGGGAGGCTGCGCCAACCACGAACACTTCGTCCTGGCGACGTTCCTCTTCGAGGAGCACCGAATACATAAGCGCGAGCGCGCCCATAAAGCCAACAACATATGTCGCGAGTTCCACATAGGTGAGGGTGAAGCCGGGGATGAGAGTAAACATAACGACGCGAATTAAGAAGTAAGAATGATGAATGATAAATCAATTTTCAATACACCAAATGGCAATGTCTAATTTGCTTCCTCGTCATTTTCTTTCCTCTTCCTTGCGGTTAGAATGCTCGCCGAGAGAATAAGATTTAGTTCCTGAGCCTCTTTCCATAAGATTCGAGCTTCCTCCTTCAGACTTGTTTCTGCGAGAGCTATCATTCGAAGCCAATATTTAGTTTCTTTTGATTCTTTACGACTAATACCCACCTTATGTATAAAGTCTTTTTTTGATTCTGCGTCGGCGGCTTCACAATAGTTTGCTCCTACGCTGGTACCAGACCCGACTATTTGAGAAATAAGCCTCTCGGTAATTTTATTGACAGGAATTTTCTGTGCGAATTTTATAATATCTTCAGCGAATTTAGCAGTTCTTTCCTCGAGGTTGTACTTTGAATTTGCACTTGTCATATCCTCCTAATTTTTTATGGGACAAATGATAAATTGAACGTTAATTCTTCATTCATCATTCTTCATTCTTTTTTTAACTCCACCGGTTAATATACTCAATCGCCGCGAGCGCAGCCACGATACCTTGCCCTGTCGCAATGCCGATTTGTTTGAAGGCAACGTCGGTGACATCGCCAGCGGCGAAAATACCGGGAATATTGGTGCGGCAGCGGCTATCCACCATTATTTCACCTTGTTTATTTTTCGTCACCTGCGGCACAAACTGGGAATTGGGAATCATGCCCACATGCACCATCACACCGTCGCACACCACCATGTGCTCCTCACCTTTGTCATTATCGAATTTTATGCCGCGCACTTGGTCGGGTCCGATAATTTCTTTCGTGTGGGCGCCATAGATAATTTCAACTTTATCCTTCATCGCTTTGAGTTTGTCGATAAGAATTTTTTCACCTTTAGGGAAGCCGCCTTGCGTTTCGGGTGTATCGGCAAATTTGGTGAGCACGTACACTTTACTCGCGATGCCCGCCATCATGAGTGCGCTCTCGAGCGCGCTATTGCCCGCGCCAACCGTCACCGTGATTTTATTTTTGTAGAGTGGGCCGTCGCATACCGTACAGTAGGTGACCCCTTTGTTCTTGAGCTCAGCCTCGCCCGGCACGCTGAGTGTACGAGGGTGGATACCGGTACCGAGTATCACTGCTTTTGTCTCATAGGTACGCTCCTGGCCTGAATAATTTTTGGCTATTACCACATGGTAATTCTTCTCTTGCTTTATTTCCGTGACGCGCCAGCCCTCTTCAAATTCCACACCATAGCTTTTGGCATGCTCGGCAAATTTTTGGGCCAAATCAAAGCCGTCGATATCAATAATACCGGGCCAATTATTCACTTTGCCCGACAGCGCCACTTCACCGCCAATGTTTTCGGTGATGACTTTGAAATTGAGTTCGCGCCTCGCCGCGTACACAGCCGCGCTGCAGCCCACGGCGGCGCCTCCGATGATAATCAAGTCAAACATATCACTAATAACTTTTTAATAATCTTTCAGTAACTTCTTAATAATTTATAACAACAATTATTAAAAAATTATTGAAAAGTTATTGAGAAATTATTTTTTTAATTGCTCGTAAGCCGTAGTTATATCCTCCGCCTTCGTCAGAAAACTCCCCACATTAAAAATCTCTACTCCAGCTTTTTTAAGTTCAATAATGGTGGCTGGGCTCACCGCCCCGTCAGCGGCACAGGCAACTGGTTGATTTGAAAACGCGCAGATCGTCTGCATGTTGGAAAATGCTTTTATTTTTTCGAGCACTTCGGGTACGAATGGGGCGCCTTGCTTACCCGGGTGCACGGTCATGCACTGGAGTATATCAATTTTAGAAATATATTTTTCTGCTTCACGCAGTGGAGTTTCGGGGTTGAGCACCACTCCCACATCCCAACCTTCCTTGCGCGCAAAGTTTACGAGGTGTAGCGGATCTCCGGGAGCCTCATGATGAAATAACACTCGAAAAACATTTTCCACCGTGCGCCACGCTCGCATGTGCGCGATCGGATCTTTCACCATCAGATGTAATTCAAGCGGTACGTCTGTTTTTATTTGAGCAACAGTCTGCGGGTCTATCTCATTTTTTGTTTCGACAAAGTGGCCATCCATGATATCAATGTGCAAATGGGGGACATCGGGCAGCTCTTTTTGAACGCGCTCAATTTGTGCAATCAGTTTTTCGGTCGTTTCTTCAAGTAAAGCCGGTACAATCAGCATAGTAATATAACAATATAATAATATAACAATATCTCAATCACTTCTCAGTCTTCATAATTTTCTTTACTCTTCGCTCGTGCCTCCCACCGTCAAACTCATTTTCCAGAAACTTTTTCACAATCGCGATCGCATGCTCGTTGGAAATTACACCGCCCGCCAGGCAAATCACATTAGCGTCATTATCGCGCCTAGCCCACTCGGCTGCCTCTATGCTGTAGCCGAGAGCCGCTCGAATGCCCTTTACCTTGTTGGCAGCGATGCTGGCACCGTTGCCCATGCCACAGATGAAAATACCTCGATTGTGTTTATTTTTAGCCACTTTTTTGGCTGCCGGGATGACAAAATCGGGGTAGTCGTCGTCTTTATTGTATTCAAAAGGCCCCAAATCCTCGGCTTCTTTCTTGAGGCGTACTTTGAGGTAGCGTAGGAGGTATTTTTTGAGCTGGTAGCCGCCATGGTCAGAGGCGAGGTAGATCATACAATGGTCAAAAAATATTTTTTAGTCTATACTTAGTTTAACCCTTTTTTATCCCTTTGGCAACCTTCGCCATTATGCCAGAAGACATCGGAACTGACCATAATTTCGCCTTTCGTGAGGCTACAAGAAACTTTATGTACCCATCACTTGACCGAGAGCGTGTCACGGTCCTTTTTGAGCAGCGAAAAATGGGCGATTGGCGACTAAATCGTGCTGTCGAGGAGCTTCTGCCGCTGGTCGAAACTCTTAAAAAAGAGCCTCAGTCAAACACCATCCTGGCAGCGGAACGTTTAGTAGGAACTATTTTGCGCGAAATTAAGCCTAAAATGAGCAAAAAACAGCCGATGAGAGCGTCTATGCGCATATTGGGGAGTACGCGCAAGCGTTAAAGCATATTTTCGCTCAGTTAAAAGAAAATATGGGTAAGTTGAAGGGTTAAAAGTACGCATAATATTTTGACAAAACAAGGTGTTCTTGGTATGCTTCTTCTTAGAAGCAACGACCCGCTATCAACGGGTAGCTTGGAAAAGATCTTACTTCGCTCTATGTGAGCGAAGAGGGGTAGACTTCCACGGGTAAGCCCGTTATAGCTGTAAGCAAGTGAAAGCACAAGATGGTACCGTCCTTCGTAGCCTTGGCGAAGAAGGACTCTTGGCACGCAATTTTAGCGTGTTTTTTATTTCATATAGAAAAATTATGCGTAAAATAATACTATTAGCAGTTGGCGCAATCCTCGTGGGAGGCGGGTGTGCAGTGCGCCCAGTAGAAAAATTGTCGCTCACTGAGACTGCGGTTAATTTTTGCCAACACGAAACCGAAATTGCGCAGAAGAGGATCGCGAGCTTTACGCCTAGCGAAACGGAAAAGAAATATTTCGAAGCCTGGAAACGACGTTTTATGGAAGTTAATGCTCTGAGCGAAGAATATTATTCTAAGCATATTTTTCCATATACAATTCGTGCACGGGAAGTCGCGTATGGCGCAGACGTAGGGCTTTCTTTTGATGTATATTATTATTACATGCCAAGTGATATATATCTTGATTCAAGCAACGGAGTGGATTATGTTTTAGTTAAAAAGAAAGATCTCCACACCCTTGAGGACCAAACTGTGAGTGAGATACTTAATCAACGTGAAAAAAGTGAAACAATCAAACCGTCTGAACCACAGCCGGCAGGCGGTCGTGTGCCCGGCTCAACACTTACTCAGTATCCGTGGGGAGATATTTCCACCAGCAATCTAATATCACTAGATCAAAAGGTTCTGCCACAGACAGTAGCACAATGTGAGTCGGCTCTCGCGCTGCTGCGAACATGTCACCCTGATATTGAACCGGCATCTGTTGTATATAAGCCGATTGTAGGCGTAGCGATGCTCGAAGGATGGGTTCCTACACAGAAACAGAGACAAAAATCCGACTGCGTCACGGGCAGGGTGGATTTATTTAAAAGTACAGTTGTTTGTGAAAACGCCTGTCCACCCGATGAATTGTTGTGATGTTTAAATAGAAACTGTATGTACAATGCTAATTTAGAAGAACAAAAAATCCTCGAATTTTGGGACAAAGACAAAACCTTCGAAAAATCGGTATTCGAGCGTCCGGAAAATAAACCGTACGTGTTTTACGATGGCCCGCCGTTTGCGACGGGGTTGCCGCATTATGGGCATATTTTGAGCTCTGTCATTAAAGACGTTGTACCACGCTACTGGACGATGAAGGGTTACCGCGTGCGCCGCCGTTGGGGTTGGGATTGCCACGGGCTTCCGATCGAAAATTTGATTGAGAAAGAATTAAAAATTTCTGGTAAAAAAGAAATTGATGAGTGGGGGATAGAAAAATTTAACGAAGCCTGCCGCTCCAAAGTGTTGACGTATACGCAAGAATGGAAAAAGATGGTGGACCGTATCGGTCGCTGGGTCGAGTTTGACAATGCATACAAAACCATGGACTCGACGTATATGGAGAGTGTGTGGTGGGCGCTCAAAACGATTTGGGACAAAGGGCTTATCTACGAAGGCCGCAAGGTGCTGATGTACTGCCCCCATTGCGAGACGCCAGTATCGAAAGCTGAGATTGCGATGGATAATAGTTATAAAGATATTACGGAAGAGAGCGCAACAGCAAAGTTTAAAGTGAAAAACCCAAAGAAGTATGGTTTGCCAGAGAACACTTATATTTTAGCTTGGACGACTACGCCATGGACACTGCCGGGCAATGTGGCGTTGGCTGTTGGGAAAGATATTGAGTATGTACTTGCGATTGATACATTGCAGACTGAAAATCAGTCAGATACCACAAACGAGTACGATGCGAAGTATGTGGTAGTTGCAAAAGAACGTGCCAAATCTGTGGTTAAATCTGATGGATTTCAAATCGTAAAAGATAGGGTACTCACAGGTAAGGATTTGATTGGTATTGAATACGAACCACTCTTCGACATGCCAGCGATGAAAGAAACCGGGAAGAAAGCTTACTATGTTGCAGACGCGGATTTCGTGACGACCGAAGATGGCACGGGCGTCGTTCATACCGCCGTTATCTATGGTGAGGATGACTATAACCTTGGTTTGAAGTTGGACCTGCCGATGGTCCCGATGCTCAACGAAAAAGGTGAGTTCAATGAAGTGGCGCCGGAATTTTTGCGTGGCCAATACTTTAAAAAAGCGGAAAAGGAAATTAAAAAAGATTTAGAAAATCGCGGACTTCTTTTTGACAAGCCGCAATACACGCACTCCTACCCACACTGCTGGCGCTGTGAGACCCCGCTTTTCTACAATGCTATCTCGGCGTGGTTTGTCAACATCCAAAAAGTGAAAGAGAAGATGATCAAGCTCAACGAAAAAATTAATTGGTACCCTGAGCACCTCAAAGAAGGCCGCTTCAAAAATATTTTGGAGACCGCGCCTGATTGGAATATTTCACGCAATCGCTATTGGGCAACACCGCTGCCATTTTGGAAATGTACCAACGCGGATTGTAAGAATGTTGTGTGTGTTGGCAGTGTCAAAGAGCTCAAAGAAAAAGCTACTAATTTTGATCATGTTTTTTCTACCGATAAAGTTGAAGAGATTGATCTGCATAAACATGTTGTCGACCAAGTGAAACTAAAGTGTGACAAGTGCGACGGCGAGATGGAGCGCATTCCCGAAGTAATTGATTGTTGGGTGGAATCTGCTTCCATGCCCTTTGCGGAATTTCACTATCCGTTCCAAAACAAAGAGGAATTCAAGGCACGATTCCCTGGCCAGTTCATTGCCGAGTACATCGCGCAGACGCGTGCCTGGTTCTATTATATGCACGCCATGGCGGTGTTACTTTTTGACGAGGTGAGTTTTGAAAACTGTGTCACAACTGGCACGATTCTCAACGAAAAAGGTGAAAAGCTTTCCAAGTCAAAGCAGAACTATCCTGATCCCTGGAAAATTATTGATACCTATGGCGTGGATGCGCTTCGTTTTTATCTCATGGGTAGCGTCGTAATGCAAGCGGATGATTTGTTTTTTAATGAACGTGAAGTGCGCGAGGTGTACAATAAAGTGGTAAACACCTTGTCGAACGTCTTAGAATTCTACCAACTATTTGCTGGTAATAGCTCAGAGTCCACAGTCCGAAGTCCAAAGTCGAATAATGTACTTGATAAATGGGTCCTAGCTAAATTGCATGTGCTAGTCGGCGAAGTGACCGACGCGATGGATCATTACGACACTCCCAAGGCAACACGTCCGATTCTTGAATTTATTATGGAACTGTCTCAATGGTACGTTCGCCGCAGTCGCGACCGCTTCAAAGGCGAGAATGAAGAAGACAAGCAGCACGCCCTAAGTACCCTCAAAGAGGTGCTTGAGACGCTGGCGAAGCTTACGGCGCCGTTTACGCCGTTTATTGCAGAGAAAGTTTGGCAGTCCATAGCCAATAGTTCAAAGCCAATAGAATCAGTTCACCTGCAGCCGTGGCCAATTGCAAAACCTGAACACCACGAGCCAGCGATTTTGGATCACATGGCGCTGGCACGCAAAATTGTGGAGATGGGCCTGGCGCTGCGTGCCGAGACGAAGCTCAAAGTGCGCCAACCACTCGGCACGCTTCTTTTCAACAAAGAAAACGTGCATGAAGATTTACGCGCTATTATTGCGGATGAATTGAACGTGAAAGTGGTAGATTTTGCTGAAGCAGCTACCGAAAAAACCTTTGTGGAAAAAGCCGATGGCGAACTCACCGTGTGGCTCGATACGAATGTGACCGAAGAATTGAAGAGAGAAGGATGGCTACGTGAAATTGTTCGCGCGGTAAATCAACTGCGCAAAGAAGCCGGACTCACGATAAACGATCGCATCGCTGTGCACTACGCGACTGATAAAAATACGTCCGAATGGGTGGAGCACGTGGCGAACGATCTGAAAGCCGCTACGCTCGCGGACAATGTTACCCTTGTAAGCACGATTGAAAATGGTAGTACTCTTGAACTTGATGGCGCGTCACTGACGGTAGGAATTCAAAAATAGTACTATGACATCTTTCTCCGCCGGGCAGGTGGCGGAATTGCGAAAAAAAATTTTTGCCAAACAAACCGTGTTCGCCGAAGTCATGCGTGAACATGGCCACAAGACGCTTTACGACTATGTACAGCGTCTTTATGATTGGCATGGCGATACGTTCAGTGAACGTCGACGTGAGGCGATAAAGGTGATAAGCGATATAGTGGATGAGCGTTTGGGAAAACAATTATCAGAAGAAGTGAAAGCGCAGCTTGATGAATTTCCAATTGTGTCCACCACCGACCATCACAGCTGGCTTCAGGATCCGTTCTGGCTCAACGCCGATTTACTCCAAGCGCTCGGTATTATGAGCGCCGCGCAGCTGCAACTCAAACATGTTGTCGTGTTGTCATTTTCGAGCATTTCGCTCAACAATAAAGATGGATACCCCAAAGGGGTGGTGTGGCACGATGCTCATGGCCACCTTTGTCGTGCTGCGCTTTTTTCGGATAAAGATAAGCGCCGAGTAGTGTATGCTACACCCGCGCTTTCCAAGGAAAATATTCAAAGCACGTTGCCCAAAGCGAATGGTATCACGCCATTTGTTAAAGCCGCTTTTTCTGACCCTGCCGTGATGGGAAGTAGTACGCTTGTGGAGCAGATAAGCCGGTTTAACAATCGGTTATGGAAGACACTCTGGCATACACACAATGCTTCCCCAGAACTAATATATATAGAGATCGAAACAGTAGTAACCCAGACAATGCTCCGTCATCTGACAGACGAAAGTTCGCTCTTGTACAAACTATTCTTCGACACAACCATGCGCAGCGTCGCCAGCAGCGAGTTTGTGGATCTGCGGGGCGGCTTCAATGAAGAGACAAAACGCGGCAGTTTTTTCTTCTGGGGTATCGATACACATTTTCATCGTGTAGCGCTCTTCCTGTACGAAGGGACTCTAAAAAGCGAAGACGACACTATCGCGATACCGTGGAAGGCGGACTCTATCGCCGCGGCATTAAAGAGCAAGCAGCTCATGCCGGGGATGCTTCTATGCTATCTTGTCATCTCGCTCTATTATGGCTTCAAGTGCTTCGGCGGTTTTTGCCAAGTGCAAGATTTAACAGCCATTAAGCACGCATGGCAGCGGGTGTTGCGGCAGGTAGGCCAGGGAGATGAAGCGGAACGGGTTGGCACAATTAACACCAAGACCTTTTTGGGCGACGCGGCACTGGTGCAGTTGCCGGGCGGAATTCCGGCGACGAGTTGGGATGTGCCTCTTTATGAGCTTGAGCGCGACATTGAATTTTACCTCAACAGAGCGAAAAATATAACGCTCGACGAGATGCTTGTGCCTATGATTCCGAGCATGTATGAGGTTATACGAGAGTAGTGAAAAAATTTGGTTATCTAAATAGGTAATGGCTAAAGATATTGACAATTTGCACCGCTTGGAGTAACATAATGCCTACCTTAATTTTAATATAACTATCCTAATTATGTGGAAAAATCTTGCTCCAGACATTGTTCGTCAAAGATTGGTTATTGAGGGGAAACGAAATGATCTTATCAGCAATCAGCTAATAAGCGATTACCTTTCCCAGCTCTCAGTCGAACTTAAAATGAATTTATTGATGGAACCATTCACACACCAATCGCCTAAATTCGGGTGGTCGGGTTGGGTACATTGGGAAACATCAGGGTGCCATTTTTATGCATGGGATGAACCAACCCCCTTCTTCAGTGCAGATATATACACTTGTAAAGAGTTCGATGTCGAAAGAGCTGTTGAATTTACCAAACAGTTTTTCTCAGCCACCGAGATTGTTTGGAAAGAAGTTAAGGTTGGAGATTAAGCCATCCCCACCAACACCGAACAGTAGTTCCTATGAGCGTGACGCTTGCCGAGAAAACAATTTTACTTGTTCATCCTTGCTCGCTTCAGGAAAAGTTTATTCTTGAAAACCTAAAAAAGAGCGGTCTAAAAATAGTTTGTCTCAATCGCGACATTCCTGATTTTGCGTCTGAGTTTGTGGATTATTGGATTATCGCTGATTTAAATAACCCGGAGGAGTGCATCCAAAAGGTAGAAGAATTTCAGAACCAAAGGAAAGAAGTTCTCATAGGTGGTGCCTTAACATTCTGGGAAGAGTGTACTCCCTTAGTTTCAAGAATTATCGATCACTTTAACTGGATTGGGATTCCATGCAAGATAAATAATGAAATAAAAAATAAATTTTCATTTCGCGAGAAATGCTCACAGTACAATATCCCTGCACCACTCCATCAAATGTTGCACAGCAAGGACGATGTCACTAATCTTGACCCTAAGCTATCTTTTCCATTGGTTATTAAACCAGTTTACGGTGCTTGCAGCGCCTTTGTGTCCAAGGTTGAAGACAAAAACGAACTTATTCAGAGCTTTAACAAAATTAAGGAAGATATTCATACCTTTTGGCTGGCACCAGAGTGGCCAAGTTTTGATATTTTAGTCGAACAATAAATAGAAGGAGATGAGGTTGATATCGATATATTACTTCAAAATGGTGAAGTCAAGTATATTTCGGTCATTGATAACGTTAAGACAATTGAACCATTTTTTGTTGAAAAGGGATGGAATTCACCTTCACACCTTTCGACGGAAAGGCAAGAAGCGCTTAAAAAAATGGCTCTCAAAACTCTGGAGAAATTTGGGGTTAAAAACGGCTGCATTCATTTTGAAGCAAAATCTAAACCGGATGGAACTGCTGTACCAATTGAAGTAAATCTAAGAATGGGTTTGAGTGAAATCTATTTGTATTCAAAGCTAGTCTGGGGGGTTGATTTGATAGAAAATGCCGCCAGAATTGCGCTTGGATTACCAGTTATCGCCAATAAAACACCAAAGCCACTAATATATCTCGTATCTTACCGTTTTTTGTCTGACGTTACATGTCGTGTCATGGATATAAATGTCGATAAAGTTCTGTATAGCAAGCCATACTTTATCGATCTTTATTTCGAAACACCCCAAGGGAAAATTTTTAAAGCACCTCCCGATGGCTATGACCATAGTATCGGCATTTTGACTGTAAAAGGTAACGATCAAGAAGAAGTAGAAAGGAATTTACAAGAAGCTCTTACCTTTATTAAAATAGCTACGATTGCTTTTAATCTACCCGTTGAAGATCGAGGATAAAAAACAAAATAAAACTCACCAACTGGTGAGTTTTAAAATACCATGTTGACATGGTCTGGGGTGTATTCTATAGTAATAGTATTTATTTAATGATTAGTATGCTTACTGTCCAGCAAGTTTTCGATCTTGGTATTAAGATCGGCATTAAGGCGGACCCCCGAGGTATAAAAGGGGTTGAGCGATATCTCGGTCGTATTAAAAAAGAATACGATAATTTAACCACTAAAGATAAGCTTTATTTTGATAAAGAAAATCTGACCAACCCGTATCCTGATAGCCGAGTACACGTGAATGACAAAAAAACTACTGTAAGACGAGTGATGGCAGGTATCGATATCGGTGCGAGTGAAATCTTGTTGGCGAGTCAGCTTAATGAACGAGGCAAAAAGATCGATTTAGTTATTGCCCATCACCCGGAGGGCCAAGCCCTGGCCAATCTGCACGAAGTAATGGAGATGGGTATCAGCATTTTTGAAAGTTACGGTGTACCAGTACATCTCTCAGAAAAAATCATGGAAGAGCGCATGAGTGAGGTGGGCAGGAATGTGCATCCAGCCAATCATTATCAGTCAGTCAATGTTGCCGAGCTGTTGGGGGTTAACTTCATCAATACACACACCATAACCGACAACCTCGTGGATAAATTCATGAATGATTATTTAAAGAAAAATAAACCTGAAACACTCGGAGATCTCATGGATTTGCTTCTCGAAATTCCGGAGTATCAAATGGCTAAGCGAATGGGCTCAGGTCCAAAGCTTTTTGCCGGCAGCCCGAATCATCGAGTGGGCAAATTTCTCGTTGAGATGACTGGTGGCACCGAGCCATCAGGCAAAATCTATCAAGAATTTTCTCGATCCGGTGTGAGTACAATTGTGGGCATGCATATGCGAAAAGAGACGCTCGAAAAAGCTAATGAAGTGCAGCTCAACGTAGTGACAGCCGGCCACATGTCATCCGATTCCCTTGGTATGAACCTCTTCCTCGACGAGCTCGAAAAACGGGGCATTGAAGTGGTGCCGTGTGGAGGGTTGATACGAGTGAGCCGGGTGAAGAAGAAAAAGTAAATCGTTAGTTCGTAGCCAATAGTACATAGCCAATAGGCCTATGAACTATTGGCTATTGGCTTTGAACTCTTATGATCTCACAACTCTTCGGTAAAATCACCAGCAACCAAAACGGCGAAGTTACACTCATGACAAGTGGTGGTGTTGGCTATCGCATTTTGGTGAGCCCATCGGCCTCCAAACGTGCTACGGTGAACTCCGAACTAACGCTCGACACCTACCTCGTGGTTCGTGAAGACGCGCTTGATCTGTTTGGTTTTGGGAGCGTGGCCGAAAAAGAACTCTTTAAGCAATTTTTGAGTGTGAGTGGCGTGGGGCCCAAAACCGCCCTGCATCTCTTAGAGCTGGGGAGCGTGGAAGAAATCACACTCGCCATCGGCCGCGGAGATGTGGCGTATCTCACAAATGTGAGTGGGATTGGCAAGAAGACGGCTGAGAGAATTGTGGTTGATCTCAAATCAAAAGTGAAGAACCAATTAGCAATGAGCAATGAGCAATTAACAATGACAGGCGACACGATGACCGATGTGATGGACGCGCTGGTGACGCTGGGATACTCAGTGCTCCAAGCGCGAGATGCGGTGAAGAAAATTGATGCGGGCGGGAAGACGAGTGAACAACTTTTGCGAGAGGCGTTGAAAGTGATACGCTAGTACGCAGAGTAGGCAGAGTAAGTTTATACGTAAAAAAAACCGGCTGAAGGGCCGGATTTTTAATTAGCGATATTTATTTATTTCATCTCTAAGCTTTAGCGCTTCAGCGCGTCCTCGCTCTGCAAAATCTCTACCATTTGAAGCAAAAATGATTCTACGAGAAGAGTTAATAATCATGCCAGCACCTTCGGAGTTGAGACCGGCGCGGACTGTTTTTTCCGTTTCTCCGCCCTGCGCACCAAGCCCAGGAACAAGGAGGGTCATGTTGCCAACGATCTTCCTGATCTCGGTCAGTTGTTCAGGGTACGTTGCACCCATGAACATCATGACGTTTAGATTAGATCCATTTTGCTTCATGAGTTCAATCGCTACGATTTCATAGAGAGGTTTCCCCCCAACGAGTAAATCTTGGAATTCCTTGCCGCCGGGGTTGGACGAGTGGCAGCCCACGATGATACCTTTTTCTTTGTATGCGAAAAAACAATTGAGTGACTCGATCCCCATGTAGGGCATTACAGTAATCGCATCAGCTTGCAAATAATCAAAGACATACTGCGCGTACCCATTATTGGTATTACCGATATCGCCACGTTTTGCATCCACAATAACCGGGATCTCCGGATAGGTACTGCGAATATAATCACACGTCATCTTAAGCTCCGCCACTCCCTGCGCGCCACGCGCTTCGTAGAACGCGGGGTTCGGTTTATACGAGATCACCAAGTCGTGTGTTGCATCCACAATTGCCTTATTGAAGGTAAATTGTGGCGTTGAGTCATCCTTCAGATGTGCCGGAAGCTTCCCAAGTTCAGGATCGAGGCCAACGCAGAGGAAGGAATTATTTTTTTGAGAAATATTTTTTAGCTTTTGAAACATACAACATCAAATTTTCCAATTTTCTGGGTCGGCGCTCCATGATTCCGCCAACATTTTTTCATTTGGTTTTAAACACTTTTCTTCAATGGCAACCGACAACAAGGTAGAAAAGCTGCTTAAGGCGTATGGTGTTATCCCAGCCTCTTGAAACGCTGCTGTGGCTTTCTGCATTTCGTAGGTAAAAATTGCCAATACCGCGCTGACTTGCGCATGGTATTCGCGAATACAAGCTTGAGCTGATTTGATCGAACTTCCACCCGTAGAAATTAAATCTTCGACGATTAAAACTTTTGAGCCACTCGGTATCGTTCCTTCAACTTGTTTGCCTTTACCGTGATCTTTCTGCTCGGGTCGAATGTACACCATCGGTACATTGAGTTCATACGAAAGAAAGGCTGCCCAGGGAATAGCGGCAGTAGCAGTACCGCCGATAACATCGAATTCGATTTTTTTTTCTTTAATGAGGGCTATGAAGCAGTCAATTATTTGCCAGCGCTCCTGTGGGTACGAAATGAGCAAACGATTGTCGCAATAAATAGGAGCTTTAATGCCAGAGGCCCAGGTAAATGGCGGATTGGTTCGTACGGTCACTGCCTTGATGTCAAGTAGGAGCTTTGCAATTTCTTTGGCTGAAGTCATATTACGCTCTTAATAATAGCTTTATTAATTTTTTTGATAAGTCCCGGACCCTCGTAGATAAAGCCGGTATAGAGCTCGACGAGCGAAGCGCCAGCTTCGAGTTTTTCCAAGGCGTCCTGCACGGTGCATACGCCACCCGAGGCGATAATGGGAAGCGTGTGGTGAGTGGCCTCGGCAATGTGGCGAATTACTTCGGTTGAGCGAGCGGAAAGTGGTTTGCCACTTACACCACCTTCGCCAAGTGATGCTACATAATTTTTATCAGTATTGAGATTTTCGCGGCTTACGGTGGTATTGATGGCGACGACACCAGCCAATTTTGTTTCCAAAGCAAGCGCGATAATACTATCGAGCTGTTCATTGGTCATATCGGGCGCGATTTTGAGCAGTAACGGTTTGGGATTGTGCTGCTGCACATCCACCGCCTGGAGAGCCTCGATAATTGTGCGCAGGGGAGCCGTATCTTGCAGTGAACGCAAGCCAGGCGTATTGGGTGAGCTGACATTAATCACAAAATAATCACCGTACGCGTGCAGCTGCTTGAAGCAGGCAACATAGTCTTCGTGAGCACTCTCGAGCGGAGTTTCTTTGTTCTTTCCGATATTGATACCCACCACCATGTCGGTTCGAGCGCGACGGCCTAAACGTTCGGCCATGGCTTTCGCTCCCCAGCTATTAAAGCCCATGCGGTTAAGAAGAGCGGTGTCTTTGGGCAGACGGAAAATACGCGGCTGGGCATTGCCCGGCTGAGGGAGCGGTGTGACGGTGCCCACTTCGGTAAATCCAAAACCGAGCGACTGCATATCCTCGATGCCAAAAGCACCTTTATCAAACCCGGCAGCTAAGCCGACTGGGTTAGCGAATCGAATACCAAACACCGTCCGTTCGAGTGCGGGATTCCGTAAACGGTAGAGCCGCTCAATAATTTTTTTTATAAGACGATGGCGGAGTGCTTTATGGAGATTGCGCGTAACAAAAACATGAATTGCTTCGGCATCGAAGCGGTAGAGAAGGGGGCGAATAAGATATTTGTACATACAGTCTCTAAGAACGTGCAGATCTTTTTTCCTCCGCGAGAAGCACGGCTTTTCTGTGAGCGCCACGGTTGTACCCGCCCGTTTTACCATCGCTGCGTACCACACGGTGACAGGGGATAGCTGGGTCGTAATTTTTGCTCAGAACAGTACCAACCGCTCGGTACGCTTTGGGAAATCCAGCTTGCTCGGCCACTTCTTTGTACGTTAAAGTCGCGCCTTTTGGTATTTTTTTCACCACTGTGTACACGGCTTGAGAAAATGTGCGTTGCATAGTTACCATCCAATGAGAGAGGGATCTTCTACGAGCGCGTCAAACTCAGCTTCGGTCAAAATATGCTGTTCCACGAGTACTTGGCGAATCGATTTTTGCTCAGCAAGCGCTTGTTTTACAGCCGCGGCCGCCGCATCGTACCCCACTTTTGGCGTGAGGGCGGTGGCGAGAACAGAGCTATTTTCAAGCAGCGCGCGACACCGTTCACGGTTGGCAATAAGAGTGGCGAGTGCTCGAGAAGTGAAGACGTCAAGGCCATTGCTCAGTGAACTTAAAGCTTCAAACAAATTTTTGGCTACTACTGGAAGCATCACGTTCAACTCAAGTTGACCGGCCTGCACGGCCATGAAAATAGCTTGGTTGTTGCCAATAATTTGAAAACAGATTTGGTTAATCGTTTCTGCCAAAACGGGATTTACTTTACCCGGCATTATAGTGGAACCTTTTTGTAGTGGTGCGAATTGAATCTCACCAAGCCCGGCACGCGGCCCTGAAGCAAGCAGTCGCAGGTCATTCATGCATTTTATCAAATTGGCCGCGGCCACGGTGAGTGTGGCACTCACTTCCATAAAACCATCCGCGTACTGCGTGGCATAAATTAAATTAGCAGCGGGTTTGAACGGGTAGCCTGTACGCTCGGCCAAATAGGCCACAGCCGCTTCTTGGTACGCCTTGGTGGCATTGATGCCGGTACCAACGGCAGTGCCACCCAAATTGAGACCGTATAACGACTCCTTAGTTCGCGCGAGACGCGCAATGTCGGCGCGGGCAGCGGCGGCGTGAGCGCCAAACTCTTGGCCGAGTGTCATTGGCACCGCATCCTGCAAATGGGTGCGGCCTGTTTTGATAGTATCTTTAAATTCATGTGCTTTCTGTTCAAGTCCATCGGCAAATTGTCGGTATGAGTGTATTAACGCATCCACGAGTTGGAGCGCCGCGATTTTCATGGCGGTGGGCACAACATCGTTCGTCGATTGCGATCTATTCACATGGTCGAGCGGATGCACGATAGTACCGTCGTTTAAAATTTCGGTCGCTCGAGTCGCGATTATTTCATTCACATTCATGTTGATGCTCGTGCCGGCGCCACCTTGAATCATATCTACCACGATATGATCGTCATAGTCGTGGCGAATGAGCTCTTCAGCAGCCGCGCAGATGGCAGAGGAAATATTTTCGGGCAACACTCCGGTGGCAGAGTTCGCTTTGGCAGCTGCGATTTTTACCAAAGCCACACGGTGAGCCAACCGCGCTGAAAACGGATGGCCGGTCACGATAAAATTTTCGATCGCTTTTTTAGTTTCGTCTTGGTAGAGTGGTTTTTTTGGAATAGTGATAGTCATACCGCACTAAAGAGGTTTACTGAGTACGTAGCGGTCAAGCGCCAAATTTCCCGGGCCACCAAGCGATGTAACTCCTTTGATGGCTTTGACTGGATCTGGCACCTTGAGTTCGCTTAAATGCTCTTTTACCTGGCGATACGCATCACGGAAGGGCATGCCCTCCATCACCAGTCGATTGGCCTCGTTAACGGCAAACAGTTCGGGGCTCATCGAGTGGTGCAGTCGATCTATTTTTGGCTTTATTTTACTCATCACAAGCGACACTACTTCAAGACTACGGCGGGTGATACCAAGTGCTTTAATAAGGGGCTCCTTGGTGAGCTGCGTATCGCGGTTGTAGCCGGAAATTAAATTTTTACAAATATCTTTGACCTGCGTTTGCAGCCCTACAATCACATTCACATTGCTGCGCACGATCTCAAAAATATCGGGATTACGTTTTTGCGGCATGATAGAGGAACCGGTGGTAAACTCGTACGGCAAATGGAAGAAATCAAATTCAGGGGTAGTAAACCAAATCATTTCATTGGCGAGGCGGCCGAGCGTCATCATTATTTGCGTCAAAACCGCCATTACAAAACTTTCGGTGGCGCCACGGCTGTTTACGCAGTAGAGTGAATTAATTTGCACGCGTTTAAATTTGAGCAGTCGTGTCGTCAGGTTGCGATCGATATTAAAATTAGTCCCAAATCCAGCGCCAGCGCCCAGTGGGTTCTGGTCGTTGAGATTATATGCCGACTCTAGGATCATATGATCGTTAATAAGCTCTTCCAGATACGCGGCTGCCCAGTGGCCAAGGCTCGAAGGCATGGCGCGCCGAGTGTGGGTGTATCCAGGCATTGGCACAAATTGGTATTTTTTGGCGAACTTTAAGAATACTTTTTCGAGCTTAATAAGTTCAGCACTGACTTGTTTCAATTTTTTGCGCGTGTACAGTCTCGTCGCAACAAGTACTTGGTCGTTGCGCGAGCGGCAGGTGTGAATTTTTTTACCCATGTCACCATATTTTGCTATCAAATAGCCTTCAATAGCGGTATGGCAATCCTCATCCGATTGTTTGATTTCAAATTTTCCTTCCTGGTGCAGCTTCAAAATTTCATTCAGTCCGGCAGTGAGCTTTTTAAGTTCATCTTTGGTAATAATTTTGGCTTTCGCGAGAGCACGAGCGTGCGCTTTGGATGCCTCAATATCGAAAGGGAGCAAACTTTTGTCCAAAATATAATCGTTTCCGACCGTGTACTTTTCTACCAGGGGGTGGAGTGTGGTGGAGGCGGATTGCCAGATTTTGGGCATACGAATGAGTAAAGAATAAAGAGTAAAGAGTAATGTCGAGCGAATTAAGACTGAGGTTTATTAAGTCCTCAGACCCAGAAGTTTTGCGCCGTTAGCCGAGACTATTTTTGCCACTTCATCGAGGTTGTAATAGCGGCAGGCTTCAAATAGCATTCGTGTTTCTACCCACATGTCACCGTCAACAAACGGTTGGTAGTAGTCGTACACGTTGTCGATACCAAGACCCACGAGCACTCCAGCTTCGAGCATTTCCGGTACGTTTGCGATCGAATTGTGTACAGGCGCGCTGTACTGATCAAGCTGACGCATACCGAGTGCTGCGGACGGGCAGACTACTACGCTAATACCGGCAGCTGCTAATTTTTTGTATATCTCCGTGCGATATTCTTTGGGCTGGGCGGAGACAGAGATGGCGTGGATAGCAGTGACCTTACCCTCATAGCCATGCTTAAGGGTGTATTTGATTAATTTTTCGGTATCGCGTTCGTTCGGATTATTCTCTTGGTCGATGTGTATGTGCAAGGGCTTGTTGAGATTTTTGGCGATGCTAAAAAGAATGTCGAAATTTTCATCGTCACGGGGACGATCTTTGGAAGGTAAACCACCGGCGATATCGGCTTTGGCAGTGATTTCTTCATACAGCGCTCGAGCTGTCGGGTCAACCAAACCACCCAGTGGTTGAGTAATTGTTAAAAAGGTGATTTTGTCTTTATACTCCTCTTTAACGCGGTTGGCTGCATCAATAGCCTTGTGTCCAACTGCTTCATAAGCATCAACGAAACTGACCGTCGCGCGCGTGCCCTGAGCGATAAGCATATCCAGAGCGGTGCGAATACGATCGGCGATTTGCTCCTCAGTGGCGGCCCGTTTGATATCGTCGCTCATGCGCCACTTCACTTCCATATCGAGCATACTCTTATCAAGGCCGTCTTTCGTAATGTAAAAAGCTTTATCAAAATGTGCGTGGCAATTTACCCACCCGCCATTCGCTTTAACCGCTTCCAAAAATTGCGTTTTGAGATCCCATGGTTGCATACCGTTTTGAAATTGTTATAGTGTTAAATTGCTCAATTGTTTTGGCAAAAAAATAACCACCCTCGCGAGTGGCCGTTACCAAGACGTTGTCTCAGAAAGTGCAATATGAGGATGGTGCATATCTGCCATAGTGTAACAAAACATGGGTGTCCGGTCAAAGCCGGATGTCCACAGCTATTTTGTTTTTTATTACTTCATTTTTTCTCTCAACAGTTTTTCCACCATCACCGGATCAGCACTTCCCTCCGAAGCCTTCATGGCCATACCGATGAGGAATTTGATAATCGGTTCTTTGCCGCTTTTGAACTGTTCAACTTGTGCTGGGTAGTTTTTGATCACTTCTTCCACAATCGCGCCGAGCTTCCCCTCGTCGGAAATTTGCCCGTAGCCTTTTTCTTCCATAATATGGGTCGGATCCATATCCACACCTGAATCCAGCATGTCGCTGAGTATTTTCTGGGCGTTGGTGGAATTGACGCGGTTCGCGTACACAAGCGCGACCAGTTCGGAAAAATTCTCTGGCTTTACTTTCAGCACGCGAATGTCAATGCCGCGCTCGTTCATGGCGCCCATCAGTTTGGTGGTAAGCCAGCCGCCCGCGAGCCGGGCTAGCTCTTTGGTGGGTTTGCAAATCGGTGGGCGATCAGTGTTTTTGTCCGTGAGCACACATTCGTGCGTCTCGGGCAGGCTGTGAAGCCATTCAGTGAGTTCACTCATCACGTGTTCGGCATATTCGGCCCATTCTTTGCTGGCGGTAAGCATGAGCGCGTCTGCGTATGAGAATCCATACTCCTCGTGGAAGCGAGTGCGGCGAGCCAAGGGCAGTTCGGGAAGTGTCAGGTCCTTTGCCAGTTTGAGCGGTTCAAAAGCAGGGATATCCGGGTCGGGGAAGTAGCGATAATCTGCCGCTGTTTCTTTGAAGCGTTGGTGCACGGTCTCCTGCTTCGTGTCGTCCCAGCCACGTGTTTCTTGTTGCCACGATTCACCTTTTTTAATCAGCTCAAGCTGGCGTTTGATTTCAAAATCAATCGCCTTTTCCACCGATCGGAATGAATTGATATTTTTGACTTCAACCTTGGCATTGAGCGCCGCGCCTGCTACTGGCTTGATTACTCCATGTTCATTTGTCCACGTACCGTCCTTTTGTACCGATACGTTGGCTTCACAGCGCATCTGGCCCTTTTCCATGTCGGCATCGCTGACGCCTAAATACCGAAAAATGAGCTGTAATTCTTGGCAGTAGGCCTTAGCTTCCACACCGCTTTCAATATCCGGGTCGGAAACAATCTCAACGAGCGGCACACCGGTACGGTTGAAGTCGACAAGTGTACTGTTAGCTGTGCCGTGGTTTAATTTCGCGGTATCTTCTTCCAAATGCGCGCGCGTGATGCCAATCGTGGCAGTAGAGCGATGGTTTTTGTCGGTAAGAGTAAGTGTAATGCTGCCATGTTCACCAATCGGTTCATCGTACTGGGAAATTTGGTAGCCTTTGGGCAGGTCCGGGTAGAAGTAATGTTTGCGATCGAATTTAGAATGCGGGTTTACCGTGCATCCGAGCGCCTTGGCGATTTTCACCGCACCCACAATCGCTTCTCGGTTGGGTACAGGTAAGGTGCCTGGATGAGCCAAGCAAATAGGGCAGATGTGGGTGTTGGGCTCTGCTGAAAATGGATCATTTTGGCAGGCGCAAAACATCTTACTTTTGGTTTTGAGCTCGACGTGAATTTCGAGGCCGATGATAGGGCGATATCCTTCCATACCGAGTAGTTAAAAGTATCCGTAGGGTACCATTTTGAGGGCTCTTTGGCAACCCTGAGGCGCAACAAAAAACCGGCTTAAGCCGGTTCGTTTAGACGGGACTTGGCTGGCCTCACGGGTACAGGCGTTTGCTTTGCGCTAATGTAAAGTTCTACCGTGGCCGCTACCACAAATGGGGCGATGAGACTATTGATAAGCGCGGTTACGGTATTGTTCAATAACTGGTTATAAAAAACTGTGGCGGGAGTTGGCAGGATGGCAAGAAAGAGTGTTTGCAACATTACCGAGATGAGTCCATACACCATAAGCGGCACAATGAACCGAATAGCCACATGCCACCACCGGCCAGCCACCAATGCTTTACTACCACGTAGGGCGGCAAGCCCTCGCTTTTGATCGAAGACTACCTCATACACCACAAACAAATACCAACCGGCAAAGACAATGCCGGGAACAATAAATAAGAGGGTTCCGCCTATAAAAATCAGGCCCGCGAGAAGTGAGCTGAACAGAGCTGGCCAAATAAGTGCGCGAGTGCTTCCAAAGGCAACTCGCCATGGAGTCGGCACTCCTTCGCCTAACCCATGACCGATCGTGTAGGTGAGTGAAAGCGACACCCAGAGTCCAAGTATGTAATTTGCAACAATAAGGAGCGCGAGAAGTACTAGTATCACAAGATTCAAAACAGCGCTATAGCCCGATACCATGATAGCGCCGTACCCTGCCAAAGCGAGCACCAGGGTAGGGATAAAAAGCCACGCCATATATGGCGCAAGCGCGCGCCAGTGGGCGGTAGTAAATTTCCAGCTGCGACCGAGTAATTCGGTGAGCGAAATGAGCATATTAGTGTGTATGAAGAAGTGATTCAAAGAGCTTTAGGCTCTCAGCTTTCATTATAGCAAGTTCTGGTTCGCCCGACAATTCATGAATCACTGTACCACGCGAAGTGAAAAGTGTTTGATACTCACGAGAGACAAAACGCTCAGCAATCTTGGTAAGAAAATCCATTTTTTCGAAAATCACATCGTCCTGCTTGTGGGTGCGCTTACCGAGTCTCTCTAAAGCAATTTTTGGCGAAGCAGTTACGAGCACCAAATGGTCGGGTCGGTGCTCCAGCGCGAGCGCGTTCCCGGGGAGCGCGGTGAGTGTCGAGTCGTTCAAACCATCCATGAGCGACTGATAGCACAGTGATGTGCTCACCCCACGGTCCTGGATCACGCATTTACCGTTTTTGAGGGCTGGAATTATAATTTTTGTGTACAGAATTAACCGATCAAGAGAATAGGCTTCGGCAACAGCGAGTGGGGGGTAGGTGGTACCATTTTTAATCAGTTCCTCGCGAATTACCTTGCCTACGCCAGTAAAGGTTGGTTCGGCGCTGAATATAAAATCGTATGAACTCAGTTCGCTATAGTCCGGATAGTGGTTTTGTTTTTCAAGATATTGTTTTAAATCGAAAATCGTATTACCTTGGCGGGTAAGTTCTTCTTTCCAAGCATGTATAACCGAGCTTTTGCCGCTGCCGTCGATGCCGTCTACCATGATGAACATAGAGAGGTGTTAATAAGTTCTCAGTACTAAGCGATAAGCGCTAAGCACGAGCGTATGTCACAAACGAAAATCTTTCGTGATCATCGCGCGCCACCTCTCTCCACTTGTTCATATCAATTGTGGGGAAAAAAGCGTCACCGTCGTATTCTTTATGGATGTGGGTGATATAAAGTGTGTCCACGCGGTCGATAGTTTGTTGGTAGATACTCGCGCCGCCGCAAATAAAAACGTCTTCATTGGCAAGTGTGGTAAAGACGTCGTCTAGATTGTGCAAAACGCGCACTCCCGGGGCCGCCTGATAATTCGGATCCTTCGTTACGACCACCGTGCTGCGGCCAGGGAGTGGTTTACCAAGATATCCCAAGATCGATTCATACGTCATCTGCCCCATCACACACGTTTTGCCGAGTGTGGTTTTTTTAAAAAATTGAAAATCCTCCGGGATGTTCCACGGAATTTTATTTTTTGAGCCGATGCAGTTATTTTTGGCCACCGCGGCAATGAGTGAGAAGGGCATGAGGAAGAGTTGAATGAATTATTTTTTACACCGCGATTTCAAACGCAATCCGAGGGTAGCTTTCGTAACCAATAATTTGTGTGTCTTCCGCTTTCCACTCGAAAATAGAGGTAAAGTTATCGGTTTGAATTTTGGGAAGCGGATACTTATTGGGGTCGCGGGTGAGCTGCTCTTTGAGTCCATCAATATGGTTCGAGTATATATGCACATCTGCCAGAAAGCCAACCAGTTTACCTTCTTTAAGGCCAGTTTCTTTGGCAAGCAAGTGAAGTAGCGTGGCGTAACTCGCAATATTGAACGGCAGCCCAAGCGCCACATCTACCGAACGTTGATTCCACAGTAGGTTAAGCCGACCATCAATGACCGTCACTTGAAATCCGTAATGGCAGTAAGGCGGTACAGCTTTGTTGATATCGAGCGGATTCCAAGCGAGCACGAGCATACGGCGACTGGTCGGTTCTTTTTTGAGTGTTTCAACGACGTATTTAAGCTGGTCTACCCCTTGCCCCGTGTAGTCAGTTTGATAGTCAACATACTGCGCGCCAAAATGCCGCCATTCCCAGCCGTAAATGGTGCCAAGGTCACGCTCTTCAAACATTCTTTTTTTAGTTTCTTCATCTTTGGCATACGGTACTTTGAGTGGCGTGCACCATTCGTCCCAGATGTGGTTATTTCTCTCTTGCAGCCATCTCTTGTCGGTAATACCTTTGATGAAAAATTCAAGTTCGGTGGCAACGAGCCGATAGGGCACTTTTTTGGTGGTGAGCAGCGGAAACCCTGTAGCCATGTCATGTTCAAACATAGCTCCGGCAATGGCAATAGTGCCGGTACCGGTGCGGTCGTCTTTTCGGTGTCCTGTTTCCAAGACTTTTCGCACAATGTCGAGATACGCTTGCATAGAAAAATAGAAAAGTAGAATCTAGTATAGCGAAAAGCGGCAGGGGTGGCAATATGTGGATTATAAACAAAAAAACCACTCGGTGAGGAGTGGTTTTTGTAATATATTTTAGGCTGCCTTTTGGCTCGCATCATCTTGTGACTCGTCATCAACCCAGTTTGTGATATCGCCACTATCGAGTCCAGCTTTGTCCCAGGACCGTTTAGCATTTTCTATATGAACTTCAGCGGGACTTGCAGGTTCAGCGGTCATTTCAATAACGCGCGGTCGTTGAGCACTTCGTTCGTTTACCTGCGCAATAACTCGGCGTAATTTTTCTTCAATTTTAGGATCAATTTTTGGTTTTTCTGTTTTTGGCTGTTCAGTAACCGAAGCTTTTCGACCATATTTTGCATCAAATTTTTTGGTCGCCCGCTCTTTAATTTCAGCGCGTAAAATTTTGTCTTTAGCTTTGGCGATCGCTTCGGCCCATTCTCTTTCCTCAGCTTCACGTTCTGCTTCGGCTCGGGCAGCTTCGTCACGCTGTAATCGGAAAGCCGGTTGATCAAAATCCCACTTAACCAATCCAGCGTTCTTTGCATAGGCAACAAGAGCGGCTTTCGCATCCGCGTTTGCCGCCGGATAACGATTTAAACGATCTTCGCGCGTCGATTCGTCGACGGCACTAAGACTAAGAGCAAATTCTTGATCCGCTCTACTGCTCAGTTGATCAAAGTATGTTTGTGCCAGCGAAGGTTCAACCAGTTCGGGGGGAAGGGGTTCGGCTTTAGAGTCAACTTCTGCATGCACGTCTGACATTGGGGCGTTTTCATCCGGTACAGCAGCGCGGTGTTCGGCTAGTTGTTTTTGGTACGCTTCTTCGCGTGCTCTCTCTTCTTGGTAAAAGGCGGCATCGGCTTCAGCGAGTTTTTTCTCTTTAGCACGTTGTTTGGTTATTTTTTTATTACCTCGTTCAACCATTTTTTCTTCAGTACTATCTGTCAAACCAACGTTAGAATACATGTCTGTAAAATCTTCTTTTGGCTCGTCTGCAATTTTTTGCGCGCGAGCGTTCATTTGTTCGCCCACATCAAACCAGGCTTCTTCGGAGCGCGAAAAACCTTTGCCGCTGCGAGATGGCTTTACTTCTTTGCCCAGCGATGAGGTGTTATGCAATCGATATCCTTCGCTCACTTCTCGTTCAGTGCGTTCAGTGTTAGCTCGGCGAGTGGCAGCAATTTTTCCATTAGCCACGGTTTGTTTAAATTCAGCTTCCACAGCTTTGTCGGCTTTTGATTTGAATCCCAGTCTCTCCCAAAAACTTTTACGTGGGATTATATCTGCCACCGTTTCGCGTCCAGGCAATACAGCCGTTTTTTCGTTCGGATCACCACCGAGAGACATCTTATCAATACTTTTTTTAACAGCCTTAATTTTGGCAGGTGTTTCCACTGCTTCGCGTCGCTGAATCGCAGTAGTGCTGACCACCGGAGTAGCGACTTCCTGGGTCTTTGGAGCCACAAATTCCGTTTCATTTTTTTTGCCTCGAAATCGATCAAAAAAAGACATATATAGTTTTTATTAAAAAACGTAGTAGTATACTCTAAAAGAAGGTTTTTGTCAAGGCTTGCCTAAAACTTCCCCGTACTGCCAAATTGCCCACTGCCGCGGCTGCTCTCGGAGAGTTCGTCTACCTCGGTCAGTTCTGCTGCCACGACCGGTATGATGAGGAGCTGTGCGATTTTTTGTCCTTTTTCTATAGTATACGCTTTTTGCCCCAGGTTTACCAGGCCGACATTGTATTCTCCACGAAAACCAGCGTCAAAAACACCGCCCCAGGTGTGGAGCCCTTCTTTGGGAATGCTGCTTTTGTCTTTCACAAGGGCAACGTATCCATACGGGATTTCGATGGCAAAGCCAACAGGAAAGATTTTTCGCTCGCCAGGTTCAAGCGTATAGGTTTCAAGTGAAAATAAATCAAGCCCGGCATCACCCGGGTGGCCGTAGGAGGGAAGCTTAGCTTCGGGGTGGAGGCGTTTGATGCTAATTTTCATTTCTGATTTTGTTTAAAATCTCATCAACTTGTAAGTAGAGCGAACCCATGTCGCCATTATTATCAATGGTATAATGAGCCTGGGCACCCAGGTTCGCTATTTCTTGTTCAGATTCGGCGTTATCTTCGATGGTAAAAGTTTCAAAAGTTTTAGTATCGTCGCCAGGGTTCTCATTGCGTTTCACCAGCCGCTGCCAGCGCGTTTTCGGTTCAGCATCGATAAACACCAGGCGAAAGCTCGGGTCTTTTTCTAAGTAGGTGATGTCCGAGGGGCGGCGTACCCCGTCGACGACTACCAAATCACCAGTGTCTTTCTTAACATCTTCGGCAATCACGCGACTCATGATGTCTTGAGAAAAATGTTCACGTAAAATTTTGGAAATTTTTTGTAGATTTTCGCGACTCTTTTCGATATACATACGATCGAGCACATCGCGTAGCATGGTGGAAAATCGGTAGGTATTGCAACCGTACTTTTCTTTGAGATAAGCCGTCACTGTTCCCTTGCCCGAAGCGAGCCGACCAATAAAACCAAGAGTTATCTTTTTCATATTATTGTTTGGCGTATTGTTCAACTCCTTCATCAAAATAATTGAGCTCGATGCCGACCTGGCGGAACATTTCTTCACTTTCGCTGCCGGCATGATAGCGTTTTTCGCACACCACGCGCGTGACACCGGAATTGATAATCATTTTGGCACACACGGCACAGGGAGTCATTTTGCAGTAGAGGGTGCTTTTGTCTATAGCGACGCCGAGTTTAGCGGCTTGCACGATCGCGTTTTGTTCGGCATGCGTGGTGCGCACACAGTGCTGAGTCACATGTCCGTCTTCGTGCGTGGTGGATTTCATTTGGTGCCCCACTTCGTCACAGTGTGGTAAACCTTTGGGGGCGCCCACGTAGCCAGTAACCAAAATTTGTTTGTCGCGGGCAATAACACAACCGGATCGGCCACGATCGCAGGTAGCGCGTTTGGCCACGGCGCGAGCGATTTCCATAAAATATTCATCCCATGATGGGCGAACATACGTTGGCTCATCGGCAACGAGTGTAGTATCGGGCATAGAGTAATTTTAATTAAAACGCACGACATGCACGCTCAGTATAACAAATGAAAGTGGCGCGGTCAAAACAAAACCAGCCTTGCGCGAAAGCTGGTTGTGTAGAAGCCCGACGAACGCCAGAGGCGGGTCGGGCGGGATTCGGGGATGGGGGTGGGGAACTACTCGCCGTCTCCGAAGAGACGGCCGTTGCGCAGGAAATCGACGGCCGCGACTGCCCAGAGGGCGTCGCAGCGCGCACGTCCGTAGACGCGGCACACCGTCGCCATGCGGCGACGGACGATTTCGGGCACGGCGGCGAGGTCAGCCTCGGTGGGCACGCCGTGGCGGGCCATCCAGAGGCTGGCGCAGTGCTGCGCGTCCGCGGAAAGGTGTGGGCGGCACGCGATGATCGCGAGTAGCCCGTCCTCTTGGATCACGAACTCCGCGCTCGTGAAGTGGGTCGAAACCCCTTCAACGAACTGATCGCTCATCTCCCAGAAGAAATGCCAGGGCACAATGTGCCCCGGCGCGTTCGGGCAGAACCTTCGTCGGAGGACGAAGGGCAGCCCGATGTGCGTAATTTTCATCGGTTCTCTCCTCGAATAGGTGCATAGTATAGAGAAATATTGCCGTTTAGTCAACCTTATCCGAACAAAACGAAAAACCGCCCCAACAGAGGTTGGAGCGGTTTTGAGTGTTTTGTTTAAATTTAGGCCGTAGCAGCGAGTTTGATAGCCGGGCCCATACTCGTGGTAAGCACCACGTTTTTGATGTACACACCCTTGGCAGTAGCTGGTTTGGCCTTTTTGAGCGCGTCCATGAAGGCGGTGACATTTTCGATAAGCTGCGCCTCGGAAAAACTTACTTTACCAACCGATACATGGATATTAGCGGTGTCATCGTTCTTGAAGGTCACTTTACCCTTCTTGAGCTCTTCGATCATTTTCTTTACATTCGGGCTCACGGTTTCGGTTTTGGGGTTAGGCATGAGACCTTTGGGGCCGAGCACTTTGGCTACAGCGGCCATTTTCGGCATCATGTCTGGTGTGGTGACTACGATATCAAAGTCGAACTTGCCGGTGTCTTTGATTTTTTTGAGATCTTCTTCGCTGAGCGTAAGATCGGCGCCAGCATCTTTGGCCTCTTTTTCTTTATCGGCAGCCACGAAAGCGGCGAGCTTAATGCTTTTACCGGTGCCATGTGGCAAAGCCACGGTGGCGCGGATTTGCTGTTCACCTTTCTTCGGGTCGATACCCAAGTTAGCGTGTACTTCCACGCTGGCATCAAATTTCACATTTGAAGTTTCTTTGGCGAGTTTGATCGCCTCTTCAATCGTGTAGACATGAGTTTTGTCTACTTTGGCGGCAGCCGCCATCATGCGTTTGGACATACGTTCTTTTTAGTGGTACGAACTCCCGCCTGGGGCAGGATCCCACCGATGATTAAAAGTGCCGTGAGTATACGTCAAAACGAACCTTTTGTCAAGCAACCCTATGGGCATTCGTTATGTCGGACAATGTTTACTACTGTCTTCAGGTTGGGGTCACTCGGGCAGTGATTGGTAATTCGGTCAAGGTCATAGTTTGCGCTCTCCAGAGCAATCAGCTGTGTATCCTTATCAACATTTGTGGAATAGAGGTACATCCAGGCATCGTAATAAAATTGCGCCGCCCAAGCTCCCATTTCGTCAATTGTTAAATCATTGACACCATTTACCGTATGTCCAGTAAGTCCTATCGCGTGCCGCGACTCATGAACAATAAGAGCGGTTCCGTAAATAGGAGAGTAAATATATCCTTTGAGGATATAAGGGCTAATCAATGGTTTTTGTGCGGTAGCAGCCATATCACACGTGCCGCTGTTTACAGGTGGCAGACGCGACATGTTAAAACCAAGAAAAAGATAGAGCTCTGCACCTTGAGGACCAAGCGGGATGCGTCCGCCAAACGATCCGATTCCACATTCCATGGAAGTTTGAATATTTATTTTTGTACCAATATTTTTAAGTTCTGGCGGAACATTCACACCATTTTCTACCGGCCCTTTGAGCGTGAGATATTCGTAAATACTTTTTCCACCAGTAAAGGGGAGAGGGCGGGTGAATTTTACATCGCGTAAAAATCTCAAGCGGTTATAAACGCCGAGTCTTGAGGGTCCACTTGTATCAAAGTCACACTTATAAGGATAATCATTCCACACCGAACTACTTGAAAAATTTGGATTAATTCGATAATCAGGCCATTGTAGATTAAAATCAGCATCAATTTGAGCCCTGTCTTGCGGGGTGGGACAAGTCAGATATTCATCCGTGACATTAGTTGGCTTCGCGCCAATACACGCGTGGTTGGCACCGCACACACCGCCAAAATTTTGGCACGATAACGTTTGCTGCACAACGCCATCTTGATTGGGGGTACAGAGTGATTTGACGACACTGAGCCCATCATCGGAACATTTATCGGAAAAGGTTCTCTTTGCTCCGGTGCGGATGTTGGTAACTACAACGCTCCCACCCACCAGTGGGCTGGAATCGCTCCCATTACTATCACATCGAAATGGGCCAAGGGCAAAAGTATCTTGTGGCAACGTGCTTGGGTCCTGAGTGGTAAGGCCAGGTAAATTCGGCTCCTGTGGGTTGTCGGTATTGTCCGCCATCACATTGGAGACGACACCGAGCGCCAGAAGTACGGTAAGGGCGACAAGTAAAATATTTTTTTGTTTCATATAGATATCGTAAGAAAAAAAGAGTTTACAAATACTTTAATCGTCAGGCAACGTCATATCTTCACTGCTCTTCATTTCAAATTTACTGCCATTCCATACATATACTTCTTGCGTTACCTGGCTAAAAGCCGCGTCAGGATCGTGTTCGTAGACGAGTAGATCCCCATTCGAGGCGCGCGCATCCATGCGGTTACCGTCTATACGCTGTAAAAGGTGTGCTTTACCGTTGTCGTATCCATATATCAAAAGAGCGACAATTCCTGTCTGAGTGCCACCGGATGGAAGAAAAACAATTGCTTCTTCTTTGTTGTCGTTGGTCACGTCACCGTATTGGATATCGAGCCCGCCTGACGTTGCGATACCATTTTCCGCGAGTACGTCGTGGCCGTCCGACCGAGCAGCCTGATTTATTTCTTTTTCTTTTGCACGAATACTCTGGTCGACTGCCGAAGAGTTAGTCGTCGTTGTGGTAGTAGTGTTCCCGGAGGTAGCGGGAGATCCGCAACCTGCCCCCACGAGCACAAGCCCAAGAACGAAAAGTACTACTTTTTTCATAGAGCATGTTTAAAAATACCCCGGTACTCTACTGCTTTTTCAGAGCTCTGTCCATGGGAGGAATAAACACTTTTAAAAGTACCCACTATTATCGGATGAGTAGCTTTATTGTGACGTGTATGGTTGAGTGGTGCTCGAAGAAGGGTTGAAAGGATGTGTTGAAGAGGCTATCGCGGTGTATTTAGCCCGGCATGGGCACGGTACGGTGCTCGTGGGTGTTGGAGCGGTTGCTGTGGGGGCAGTTGACGTACGAGATGTTGTTGGTAAAGAGGGTGTTATTTGCAAGGAAGTTGTATTAAAAAAAGACGAGGTAGGAACCGCAGCGGCAACATGAACTATACTTGGTCGGCGCGAAGCTCGGTGTGGTGCGGTAATCAACGAAGTAGGAGCAGACGCTGTGAGTGTTGTGGTGGCTGGTGTGGTGGGTAACGTGGACAGAAATGTGGTGGTCGGTAACATAATCCGGGTGCTTTTTCGTATTCTCCACACTCCGTGCGACAAACGAATATACGCACCCACCACAGCACAAGCCAGAACGAATCCTACCAAAGTTGCGACTGTTAGCGTTCGTCGGTGGGCAAAAAAACCAGCCAACCACGAAGTGGGTTTGGGGGTAGTAGCAGTTTCAGCGAGCATCGCAGTTTCCAAAGCAGCCCAGACGGCTGTTTTTTCCGTCGGAGACAAACGCACGCTCGTGGCAGCGCGCGAGAGCAGTAGTTCCACCTGATGATCAGCACTCGTTATCATATGTCATGAGTCTTTTTACCTCTTTGAGGCCGCGGTGCAGCCTGACCGAAATAACATTTTGAGAGATGTGTAATATTTCCGAAATTTCTTTCACGGATAAATCGTTAATATAGCGCATGGTAATCACATCGCGGTATTTGCTGTCGATCTGCAGCAGCACGTGTTTCACTTGCTCCACTTCGAGATGGTTAAAAATTGTCTCTGTTTCACTAAACGATGGATTAAATCCTTTTTCTTGCAGCACATCCAATGAGTCGGTTTTTTTCTTGCGGGTTTCGTCAATAATAAGATTGGTGGCAATACGATACAAAAAAGCTTTGACATTTTTAATATCAGCGCCTTTGGCGATCTGCTCCCAGGTGCGCATGAAGGTGTCTTGCATTATTTCTTTGGCGCGTTCACGGTTGAACAGACGAAAATAGCAATGCCGAAAAATCGCATCGGCGTTCGCTTCGTACGCCTCTAGGAAAAACGCGCGCTTATTGCTGTTTTTATCGGGCATACTATAAGACGTACTTAAAAAGTAATTCTTACGTGGGGAGAGCGCTGCTCTAGGTACTGAGACACACTAAAAGGATGTTGTCTAGGGGCAGCATCTTTTTTCTCTCTGTTGAGAGAAAATGCAGATTAACGTTGGGGGCGAGTCACAACGCGCAATATACGACGGATGAGATGGGGTGCTTTTACAAAAAAATCCCTCTATTATGGAGGGATTTGTTTTCAGTCTTTTTCAGCACGAGCACTTATTAATTCGTGGTTTCGAACCAGATAGAAAGCGCTATATTATGTTGAGACATCTGCTCAATATCCATTCGGAAATCACGCACGTCGGGCGGTCTATCTTCCGGCTTAATAGATTCGACTCGTCGTATAAGGCCGCGTTTTTTGAAAACATCCGTGCAAAGTGCGTAGGCAGCATATCCGGTAGCACAAAAGTGCTTTACGCCCCCCTGCGTCGCGTATTGAATACCTTGGCTCGTGCGAAATAAATCGTCTGTGCTGCTCGATTCGACACGGAAGACGGTCTTGAGTGCGCCAGTGGCGTTTAGTTCGGTACTGAGAATTTCAGCGTTCTCAAATAGTCCTCTGAAATTTTTTTCAAAAGCTCCGACAGGATTTTTTTCATCCTCATCTCTTCGTTTTTTATAATCTGCCAAACTCGCTATAGGCGATCCGTCGCCTCTATCTTTTACCATAATAACGTGGAATAAGAAGGTTTTACGGTACCAAGCCGATACGTTTTTTTACATCCTTCATCGTTTGTTGTGCTACCGCGCTCGCCTCAGCTGCACCGGTTTGTAAAATTGCATCCAGCTTGGAAGGGTTTTTGAGAAGTTCAGCACGTTTCGCGCGGAATTCCGCGAAATAGGTAGCGATAGATTCGGCCAACACCTTTTTGAGATCGCCATAGCGAATAGTTTTGTCTTTTTCCGCTTGGGCAAATTCGGTATAGAGTTTTTCGCCGCCAAATTCTTTGAGCAGCATAAGCAAGTTGGCCACGCCGGGCGCTTCGCCGCCACCTTCGGTAGCCGTGACTGCTTTTTTGAGTTTGTTTTCTATCACACTCGGTTCGTCCCCGATGCCAATGTAGTGATTTTCGCCAGCGCTCTTACTCATCTTTTTGGTTGGCTCCAAAAGACTCATTACTTTGGGGAAGTGGGTGAGCTTTGGTTTTACGTCCGCGAAGTATTCAGAATAGCGGTTGTTGAACCAGCGCACGGTGTCGTGTGTGAGTTCGAGGTGTTGTACCTGATCTTGCCCCACCGGCACTTCAGTTGCATGATAAAGCAAAATATCCGCCGCTTGGAGAATCGGGTAGGTGAGCAGGCCAGCGTTAGTTTGGTTTTCCAATTTTGCTAATGAGCTTGCTGTTGTTTCAAGTAATAATTTTACTAATTCATCTGAAGTTGATTTGGCATCTTTTACACGATTTGAATATTTAGGATTGTTCTTCCACTTATCTTCAGAAAGAATTTTTTGTGTTTCAATACTAAGGTGTTCCTCAATCTTTGCAAGCCCGCTCTTGTCTTTAAACTGCGTCATTCGTTTCAATTCACCAACAGGCGTCACCGTGTTAAACACCCACGCGAGTTCGGTATGCTCCGGCACATGCGACTGCACGAAAATAGTACACTTTTTCGGGTCAAGGCCAGCGGCAATAAATTCGGCTGCGAGCAATCGAATATTGTTTCGTCGTACCTC
>CAYTPE010000003.1:0-47968 GCA_964439885.1 uncultured Gammaproteobacteria bacterium | reverse complement strand
ACCCCCACCTCCGCCCCCCACATTCGGGATTGTCAGTCCAACTGAAATCGAATCTGAAACCGTCGTTGCCGACACTGCTTGTAGACCACAAAAACGCAGAATAATTGTTGCTGTGAGAATAGCTGAAACAAAAATTTTATTTTTTTTCAAAAACATATATTTTACTAAGTATCGCTCCAACAACGGCTAGTAATAAAACCACGCTAAAAATAATCTGTGCGTTTCGCGGCACATATAATTTTGTGACACTCACTAATATGTGTTGTTCAGTCATCCCGTACGTAATGTTAAGCATAAATTTTTCTTTGGTAGGCCACCAGGCACTGAGATGCTCAAAAGGAACTTCAACTTTGAGCGTTCGATTGGTACCGGCTAATATTTCATTCCCGACTGCAAGTATTCTTTCTCGTGAGGATTTGCTGGCGGGCTGAACTTCAAGACGAGCAGTGGCGAACACTTCGACATTTCCCGCGTTGTGTAATGTGAAGCGCAATCCCGTAGATGTGGCCGTTATGTATTCTATTTCTTTTTGCTGTACTTGGAGGGCCTCGTGAGCAACACCCGCAACATGCAGCGCAAGGAGTGAGGCGGCTTTAATGCCCACGCCTATTTGTCCTGTAGGTGGTTTTTCTTCCACGACAATAGCGAGGTAGTGCACGCCAGATGGAGCGTCCGAAGGAACCTGTGCCGTGAACGAAATCGTGGTCTGTGCTTTTTTGCGAACAGCTAATGTCGTGGTAGAAAATGAGATCCAATGTGCCGCTGGATCGTATGAGCTTGAAACGAACTGCACGTGTCCATAGTCATCAGCCGTCACGGTAGCTACTGATAGCGCATATGTTTTGGTACTTTTAGAATCGTTGGTGATATATAATTTATAAACTTGTTCGCCGCCCTGATCGACAACTGATTCATATTTTATCGGGCTTAGCGTAAGCGCATTAGCCTGCACAGCACACCCAAAAAGCAACACGACTGCCCAACCACTTACTAAACTATACAGACATCGTTTGAGCATATTTAGAAGTTCGCTGTGATCAAAAGGGATATCGATTGAGAATAAGATCCGGGCACGCTCGATCCGCTCATGGCCGCTTTGAATGTAAGTGTGGTGGCGTCATTGGATACCTCACCCGACGACTGCGCAAGCACCATATTGTCGGTGACACCCTGATCTCCCACAAACGCCGCCGAAGCGCCGCTCACTGCCACACCATATGCGTTATTCCCCGCTCGGACTGTTCCGCCTTGTACCGGATCTGGCATCGTTCCGCTCAGACCGTTCACACTGAGTGTGTACCCACTGGCTGCGTTTGACGTAACAGTGACAGTTGTTTCAGCCGTCTTCACCGACACACGATCGAGCGTGCCGAGATTGAGTGACGAAGTGGATATCTGCACACTCAACGAACTCCGGTCCAAGCTTTGATAGCCGCCACGCATAATATACGAAGAGCTGGTGGCGTTCACCGCGTCCAGACTGTTGGCTATCGTATCATTCAAAGTGTACGCCGAACTCGTACTCACAAGCCCGCCTCCGAGGCCTATACTATCAGCATAGATTGTGTAATTGGTAGAAGACATGGCAGCCAGAACTACCATCGGAAAAAAAAGCACTGCTCCAATCAGTGCGGCCGAGTATAATTTTTTCATACTTTTCATACTTTTCATACCTTGCTCGCTTGCTAAAAAATAACTAATTTGGCTACTCATATTATTATACACCTTTTAGGTACAAAAAAACAGTGTGACCTGTTGATTATTTTGCTTATAAATTTAATTATTTATATATGAATATTTGTATCAATTTATAAATACTTACCGCTTGGTTCGGCAGGCAGAAATGATCACTTTAGATTAATTAGTTTGTTTTATTTTTTACCCAAATGTTTCACGTCAAACATTTGCGTATGATACGCCTGCCCCGGAGTTCGGGGCAGGCACTGATCGGCCGCCTTCCTGCAGGCCTAGAGGTGGCTGCGGTGCTTGGCGGCGGCCTCCTCGACCTTCTCAGCAGCTTCCCGTTCGCGCTTCCGGTTGCGCTGTGCCTGTTCTGCGTACACCTTCTCCTTGGCACCGGTCTTGCAGACCTTGACCATGCGCTTCATCTCATCCGCGAGATCCTTGTCCAGGCCGTGATGGCAACCACTGGCCATCACAACCATGAGGAAACCAACGTGACTCATTCGCTTTTTCATGACCCTCCTCAAGAAGCCGCAGAAATTGCGGTCGATTATATCTGACGTTACAGAGCATTAGCATTTACAAATGTTTCACGTGAAACAATTTTACTTTAAAAGTACTAAATCTGATATTCACATTCAAATGAACTCATACCGAATTTCTCCCATTGTCATTCTGAGCGTAGCGAAGAATCTAAGTTCAATTGGACAAAATAACGTCGCTTAGATCTTTCCCCGCCTGCGGCGGGTCAAGATGACAGCCAAAAATATGTGTTAATTTTTGGTTGTAGTGAAGCAATTGTAGAAATAGCTCGCTACCAGTTCAATTATACATTTAAAACACAGAATGTTTCACGTGAAACATTCTTTGCAAAACCCAATAAATCATCAATTTTTACCTGTCATTCCCGCCAGAGCGGGAATCTCGTCGTTCAAATAAACAGTTTCCAAACCTCCGTGGAATGACAAACAATTACCAATCTCACAAGCACGCAGAAGTGGATAAGTATAAGCAAAACTAAAATCTAATTTGGCTAATATTAGCTAAATTAATTAAAATTTGTATACATTATTGTATACAAATAATACATTTACCCACAGAGTTATCCCCACTGCGACCCAAAACTACATAAAACAAAAAACACCGGTTAAGAGTGTTACTGATGTCGTGGGTGTCTACACCGCGAAGCTCAGTCCGCCTCAGCGGACTGAGCGAAGTAGTGGACCTAGGGGGAATCGGACCCCCGTCTCGGCAATGCGAATGCCATGTACTACCACTGTACTATAGGCCCATTGATAATTTCAAACGCTAAATTTCTAATGTCAAATGAAATCCAAATTTACAATGACTAAATACTATACTATCTACTCAATTCTGACAATACAGCTGAAGCTTAGGATTTTGAGCTTGACTTGACATTAGACATTGGGATTTTGACATTTTACTTGTGGCCCCAGTATGAATTGAACACACATCTTACCCTTAGGACGGGTTTGTTCTATCCGTTGAACTATGGGGCCAAATTACTTTTATTCTTCGCAGGAACTCCCTGCAGCCAGGCTAATTCAAATAAGCCTTTTAAAATATTACTTAGGGCTGTACTTTCTAGGAGTACACCCATCATGTTCGGTTCTTTGAGCAGGGCCATGACTACTTTGTTGTCGTACACATTAATTTCACCTCCGAAATTCGCTATGGTAGGGATTTGTTCAGGTTTTATCCAGCGATAATCGGTATATTTGAATGATCCGCGGTAAAACTTCATCCACTCACGGGCTTGTTTCGTGTCTAAAATCAAAATACGCTCATGAATTCTTTTTTGACTGCGCTCGGCATTATACTGTTTGCCCCACTGACGAAACTCAGGCACATCCCATCCCTCGATATCCAATATAGAGAGAATCTCACTCTTTGAATCAAGTGTTTCTGCAAAAATATTTTTTACGCCTGAGGCGCCTTCTTGATATCGCACTACTGGTTTTTCGGCAATCTTATATAAAGAAACCAATTCTGGCAAGAGCCCGGACACATCTTTCATTCGTCGCTCCCACTGATTTTTACGATTGATCACGTACTGTAAAAGGCTGCGCGGGTGATTGGCTGAATATTTTATTTTACTTCCAGAGCCAGACGCGCGATCGACCAAACCGTGTACTGCGAGTCTATCGAGCACATCATACCCGAGCGTACGAGTAATGCCTGCCTTCTTTGTAACTTCAGAAACCGTGCTCGGGCCAAGCTCAAGCAAGGCTTCGTACACACGAGCTTCAGAGTCTTCCAGGCCGAGATTGCTGAGTGGAGTGGACATATTTGAGAATGCTCCTCCCCCCATTGGGGGGAAAGAAATTGTGTTGTTGGTTACGGTACCACTTTAGTTACTTTGTGTCAATTTAAATTTACAAATAATTATAATTTGTATATTAGTAGCTTTATTTTAAATAAATTACTTTATGATTTTGTAAAATACTATTCACTAAAATGAAATTTCTAATATAATTACTGCCAACCACATCGACTACACGGCGTAGTCTTTGTGCAAGCTAACGTGGAGGCAACAATGCAGATCTTGAGCGCCAGCATTCGAACGGAATCCGGACGCACGATCGAGGTGCGCGAGGATAGTGGTGTGTACCGATTCGTCGTGAGCGGCCCAATGGCGCCCGGCCTGGTCCTTGACCTCTTGACGGCAACGACTGCGGTCATCGAGCGCTCGGGTGACGCACCGAAGGGCAAGCCGCCCACCGAGGAACTGTGGCGTCTTCTCGACATGAGAGTTGACGAGCTCTGCATCTCGGTACGGCCGGCCAACTGCCTGCAGAATGCTCACATCATCTACATCGGCGAGATTGTGAGCAGCTCTGAGAAGGAGCTGCTGAAGATCAAGGGTATGGGCAAGGGGAGCATCGCCGACATCCGCAGAGGCCTGAAGGAGGTGCACCCCTACCTGGACATTCCCAGCTACGACCGGAAATATCCGAGGGTAGTGTTCACGGACGGCTGGCTGCGACCCAACAAGCGACAGAGGTAGTACTTCGTGCGCGAACTTGGAATCGGAAGGGCGCCAGCTTGTATGAGCCGAATGAGTGCCCGCGGCTAGTACTGCGCTAGCACACAGGGCAGCGCTCAACAACTGCCCGCCCCGCGGCTTTTCAAATAGCGGGGCACAATTCCTTTGCGCGCAACTTGTGTGCGCTTAGAGGAATAAATGTTTGGTTCAAAAAGTCAAACATTTATTTTTTAAAAATCAAGTCACGAAATATCTTACTATCTTAATATCACAATATCTTAACACCCATTGACAAATCATCTACACCCCCAAGCTCATCCATGCTATACTACTCACATGTTTTCACACTATCCTAAAAAACAGGAAAGGAGGTGAGTGTATGAAAGCTTTACACATGATCGCCTTTATCTTGGTCATCGTTGGTGGTCTCAACTGGTTACTCGTTGGAGTAGGCGGCTGGGATCTCGTTGCCATGATTTTTGGCGCGATGTCGATTCTTGCGCGTATCGTCTATATCCTCGTCGGTTTGTCCGCTCTTGTTTTGCTCGTTACTCACAAGAAGGATTGTCGCACGTGCACCAGTGGCACTGCTATGTAAATAACAAAAAACCCGCCTCGATCACGTCGAAGCGGGTTTTTATTTTACATGGTTTTGGTTCGTTTTTTTCTCCAGTAGATAATAAGCGCAACCAGAGCGGGCAGCCAAATATAGAAGTAGGGGAGGTAGCGATGGAGCACCAGTGGAATGCTAATCCACTTGAAGGTAATAGTGCCTTGCACGGTGGCCACGTCATTCAAAATATTTTGGTTCTGGGTTTGCAGATTCGCGAGTGTGCCTTGTGTGTTTTGTAATTGCGTTTGTAAATTCTGCAGTTCATTCGCGTAATAGTTAGTCACCTCCGTCAGTCGTTGCCTCGTTTGCTGCACAATTTTTTGATTAGCATTTCTGTCGGCGGTGAGCCTGTTGATTTCTTCTGGGTCGGTGGCAACCGCAAGCGCGGCGTTATCCTGATTCACAATATAGTTGATACCGGCAATACTATTTCTTAAATTCTTAAGATACGCGTCGCGTTCGGCAGTAACAGATGTAATTTGATTTTGAATAATGGCTTGCGCCCCGATTGTGGCATCGGTAGACTGCTCTACCTGCTGCTTTTGGGGCAACAAATTGGTCATGTTAATTGTCTCGTCGTAAAACCGTTTGCCAACCAAGCTTTGGATCTCAGCCCGGAAACGGTCGAATGTGTCGGCTGGTACGACGAACGAAATATATCCATATTCTTTGCTAAGCGAAACCGAATCGATACGGCCGCCGTAGCCGCGAATAATCGTGGCGGCCCGATTGCCGAGGGTTTGCACCTCGCGCGTTTCAACGGTGGCATTGTAGCCGGTTTTGAGAAATTCGCGCGTGTCCGTTTGATCGCTTATGGAATTATCGAATGAACTATCATTTGTGGCGTTAACGAGAGAGTTGATCGCGATTGCGCTTCCGCCGTCTACCACTGCCGACCCAACAGGATCTAAGAAACTGCTGGCGAGTCTGCCGAGCCGAGCCACAGTGACGCGCACATCGGTGGAGGCTAAACCGGTTTGAGCGGCATACTCGGTACCGACATCATCGACGGACAGCTGATCCCCCTGCGGAATATGCGCGCTTAGCAAATTTCCATTACCATATGCTACTGGTAAATACGTTGCTGGAGCATACTGGTTCTGAATATACTTATTAACAACCATGAACCCAACCAAAACTGCAAACGCTCCAACACCAATTACTCTGAGCCATACTAATTTTTTCATACGTTCACTAAAACTATTTTTAACGGAAGAAGCTGCGGGTATTTGCGCCTGTGAAGATGCGGACGGAAGAAGATTCAACGTTCTGGTAAGCGCCGTGGACGATAGAATTTCATCGCGCAGTTCGCTCAGTGAGGATGCGGTGGTGAGCAAACCAAAAAGCTCAACGTGGTATTCTGGGAAAATAGCGAGCACTTCTGGCACCGACTTGCCGCCCTGTACAAGAGCGAGGGCTTCGTCGAGAATAGATTCAAAATGCATTTCGTTTTCCATATACTAGAGTGTTGATTTTTGGTCTGAAAGTTGAGCGCGCAAGGCACGCAATGCGCGGCACTGGATCTGCCGAATAGCCATTTCCGTCTTATTGAGTTTAACCGCGATCTCGTGCGTGCCAAGCCCCTGCCAAAATTTGAGCTCGAGCACTTGTTTCTGTTCACTTGGTAATGTGTTCAGCGCGCTGAATACCGCAAGGCGATTGTTAGTTTCGACCCTACTATCGATCGCGATTTTTTCCATCATTTCATCGCTTTCGAGCGCAAGCGTGGTGGTTCGATTCTGTTTTTTCCAATAATCAATGAGCGCGTGTTTGGCCACAGTAAAAAGATAGGCAAGTGGCGAGCTGGCTTTAGCGGTAAACGCGGTGGTGGACGTATAGACTTTGACAAAAACGCTCTGGGCAAGGTCTTCGGCCACTGATGGTTCGTGTACGCGCTTGAAAAGGTAGCGGTAGACCGGCACAAATGAATGGTGATACAGAGCGCTAAACGCCTCTTTATCGCCAGCTTTGGCCTTGGTCATGAGCTCTACGAGCGCGGCAGGTGTTCCCACATCCATAAATACATGTTGGCTTCTTCGGTATGTATAACTGTAATAGTAGCTAAAGTGTGACAGTTGGCGTAGGCTATCACTTTTTCTCCAAAAGAGCACGAGCGTCATCCCCAGTTTGTTCACAATGACAGCCCATAGCAGAGGTGATAAAATGAGAGAATAATGAATTAAGACTAAAAGAGTATGGAAAATCCTGCTTTGTGGGTGGTGGCTGTGCTGCTGGTTGCGGTAATTGTCGGTATCACTATAATCTATCGCCGTTTACAAACTGCGTCGGACAAACAACCCGGTGACCAAAACATGTTCCTCATGATGCAAAATCAGATTCAAGAATTGTCGCGTTTGGTGGATCAAAAAATATCTGACACGCACAAAACTATGAACGAAACACAGGTGTCGCTCAATAAAACCATTCAAAATCAATTCGGTCAGAGTATGAAGATTATTACTGATGTGACCGAAAAACTAACCAAGCTCGACGAAACGAACAAACAGGTGGTGGGCTTCACGGACCAACTGAAAGACTTGCAAGATATTTTGAAAAATCCAAAACAGCGTGGCATCCTCGGCGAGTATTACCTCGAAACGCTTCTTAAGAACGTCCTACCGCCTGGCAGTTTTCAGATGCAGTACAAATTTAACGATGGTGAAATTGTGGACGCGGCGGTGTTTGTGAAAGACAAAATCATTCCTATCGATTCCAAATTTAGTTTGGAAAACTATAATCGATTGGCCGAAGAGCGCAACGAGACGGAGCGCGACCGTTTGGAAAAATTATTTGTAAACGATCTTAAGCTGCGTATTCAAGAAACATCCAAATACATCCGCCCCGATGAGAACACACTCGAATTTGCTTTCATGTTTATTCCGCACGAGGCTATTTATTACGATTTATTGGTGAATAAAATCGGCGCGGTGCAGGGCGATACCGAAAATTTAATTCAGCGCGCGGCCAACAAATACCATGTTATCATCGTATCGCCCACATCATTCCTCGCATACCTTCAAACCGTGCTGCAGGGGCTCAAGGCTCTACAGATAGAAGAATCCGCCAAAGAAATTCGCAAACGTATCGAGGAACTCGGCAAACACATAATGGCGTACGATGCCTACATGCAAAAAATGGGCAACACCCTCGGCACCACCGTGAGCCACTATAATAATGCGTACAAAGAATTTAAAAAGATCGATACCGACGTGGTGCGCATCACTGGCGGCGAGAAAACGGTTGAGGTGCTGGCCATTGAAAAACCAAACATTGAAGTTGAATAATTTTTTATAAAACACTGTGAAGTATATCTCGGACGAACGTCACGTGCCTATCATTCCATTGTCGCTTGTGTACAGTCTGCTGCTCATTTCGGTGGCACTGTACGTTTCATATGGCGAACAAGGTCAAAGCGTTCCGTTTATCAAATCACATGCTTTGACGTTTTGCGTGGGCATCATAGCTTTGGGAGTTGGCCTACTCTACCTGTTGCTCGAAAAAACTCGACATCTCTATTTCGAAATCACACCGGCCGAGTTGACGCTTGAAACCGGTAAAGGCACAAAGGTGTTCCCCAAAAACACCATTTTTGCCATCCAACCTTCCACAACACTCGAAAGAGACTGGGGCAGGCAACACGACACCACCAGCTTTACCATGACATCAATCGGGCGCCGGGGTCACAGCGCTCCGCTACCAGAGCGGCAGTATCTACTCACGTTATCGACCAAGGATCTCAAAACTCTGCACATATTTCTTTCATACAACGATATCCAGGCTGCCGTTAAAGAGCTCGTCGCGTTTGAATATATTTCGAATGCTGACGCTGAACTCTATATGAAAAAGATTGGCAAAGATTTGAGCAAAAAAATTTTGCCGCTCGGTTAAAAGTATCCGATCTTGACTTTTCCTTGCATTTCCAGTACACTATCGCCACTCACTCAATGCTCTCAATAAATGTAACGAACTACGAAAGGTACGAAAATACGAAATTCGTGTCACTTTCGTAACTTCGTACTGTTCGTACTTTCGTACGTCCAGCTGGATTTAAACTTACCACTAACTGAATCCACTATGCCAAACAAAGCTAACGCGGCCAAAGCGTACCGCCAATCCAAAAAGCGTGCGGCCCGTAACCTTGTTCGCAAGGACGCGTTCCGAAACGCTATCAAAAAAACCCTCAAGGCTGCGAGCCTTGATGAGGCCAAAAAAATGGCCAAAGAAGTACAGCAGGCTCTCGATAAAGCTGCGAAAGCCGGTACCATCAAAAAGAATACCGCGGCACGCAAACTCTCGCGCATCATGAAACGCGTGAACGCGATGGTGAAAAAATAAAATAGAATCAAAAAACCACCCTCACACAGGGTGGTTTTTTATAACGCCTCAATGAACATATCGATAAGTAGTCCTTGGTCGGCACGCCCCGTTTTAGTCTTGACGTCGATATCGAGTAGAGCCCGATACGCGTGCTGCAATTTTGCCACGGAATAATTTCTTGCCACCGCAAAATTTTTCTTAACCACGAAGGGGTGTATGCCGATTTTCTTGGCAAGTGTGTCGCTCGTGGCACGCGGGTCGTCGGTCAAAACGTCAGCTATTTCGAGTAGAATACGAAACTGCCATATAAGCAGGCCAAAAATTTTACCTTCGTCTTCACCAAGACGGCGCTGCTCGTTGAGTAGAGTAAAAGCCTTTTTTTTGTTTCCCGCCACCATTGCTTCGATCATTGCGAACACGTTATCATCAATTTTTTCGTTCAAAAAAATCTGTACGTGAGCGAGCGTGATGGGCGAGCCCTTACTGTATGCAATAAGCTGATCGAGGATAGAATGCAAACGCCACATGTCGTCTCCGGCATTGGTCACCAAAAATGCGACGGCAGGCGGCTCGATGGTACCGGCGCGAGCCGTCACTTCTTTGCTAATCCACGCGGCGAGCTTGGCATCGGTGAGCGGCGTAAATTCCTGGGCAAATTTTTCTTTGCTCAAAAGCGCCGCCAAATCTTTTGCCTCCTTAACTTTACTGAGTGCTTCTCCTTGCCACAATATGATGATTGTACTCTCTGGTACTTTTTTGCTTGCAATAATTTCTTGTACTGCGTATAACAAATCTTTATCCGAACTTGAGAGTAGATTTTCCACTACCACCATCCGCTTTTCTGCCAAAAAAGGAACGACACGCAGCTCCGCCATAAGCTTAGATAATTCGATCTTTTTTCCATCATGCATGGCGATATTGTATCCGGCTGGGTCACGTTGTTTTCTAAACTGATCAATAGATTGGCGCAGATAATGGCGACTGCGGAAGGTGTCGGCGCCGTAAAAATACAAAATCATAGAGAATGACAAAATCCTAATGTCTAACATCAAATATGTGGGTGATGGAATGATATACTGGTGAAGGGAAAAAGGCAACGGTGCTGAAATATAAAGAGTAAAGAGTATAGAATAATACGTTTTTGTATGTTATACTTACCGCGCTGATAGAATTGCAGTTTCGACACTGAACTGTGCCATTCGAACTACAACCTATGAACTCTGAACGTACAACTCAAAAAACCTTCACTACTGACATTCTCATCCTTGGGGGTGGCATTGGTGGCTATGAAACATTTCGCACCGTTGTAAAGCAGCTCAAAAGTTTTGGAATCAAAAAAAAGGTAATGATCGTGGACAAAAACAGCTATTTTACCTTTGCCCCGCTGCTGCACGAAGTGGCTTCGGGAGCGGTTGAGCCATCACATGCTTCGGCGCCACTACGCGAGCTGGTGTACAAAACGCCGGGTAAATTTGTAAAAGCCGAGGTGCACAAAATAGTCCCCAACGAAAACAAAGTGATGACCTCGGTGGGTGACATTAACTATACATACTGCGTGGTGGCGCTCGGCAGCGACGTGAACTACTATGGCGTGCCCGGAGCGAAGGAATTTTCGTATAATGTACGCACACTGTCGGCTGCGATGGCCTTGCGTGAAACCATTGTGCAAAAAATGGAAACGTGCGCCGGTTCGGTAACGATGACTGTGGTGGGCGGCGGATATACCGGAGTGGAAGTAGCCGGGCAACTTCAGGACCTTATCAACGATGATATGCGCAAACTGTATCCGGAAAAACGAGTGACGTTGCGTTTGGTGCAAACTGGACCGACCCTGGTGCCGGTACTACCCACCCCTGTGCAACAAGCAATATATGAACGACTTACTCACATGGGGGTGGAAATTATTCTCGATGACGCTGTGCAGGAGGTAAAAAATACTACAATTAAACTGACCAAAAAGGGCGAGGTGGAGAGCGACATCACGGTGTGGTGTGCTGGCTTTGCAACGACTGCCGACCGTTTACTCGACGCGGGGCTGTGCGAAAAAGGCCGCATCCCCGTCACCAATTATTTGACGCATCCGAGCTTTGCTAATCTCTACGCGGTGGGAGATATCATACTCGGCAGAAACGCAGCTGGCGAACAGCCATATCCGCAGCTCGGCGAAGCAGCCCACAAACAGGGTGAGTATGTCGGAAAGCACCTAGTAGCGTCGCTCAGAAACACAAAAATGCCCACGTTTTATTTTAAATCGCTTGGTACGATTATGCCGATCGGCGATGGATATGGCATTGTGGCGTTTCAAAAATTTTTATTGTTCGGATGGTTTGCTTGGTGGATCCGCCGCACGGTCTATGTGGCATTTTTCCCAGGCTTCTTGCGCAAACTTAAAATCATACTCAATTGGACCTTGCGGCTCTTTGGATTTTCCTATATACTCGAAGTGGAGAAATAAGAAAAATTAACAATGAACAATTAGCGATAAACAGTGCTGTTTGTTAATTGCTAATTGTTAGTTACAAATTCCTAATTACACTTTTTATGTGTCAAACCGCATGTAAACCATCCTTTCATAAAACAGCCAAATCGCTTGGCTTGTTGGCCCTCAGAATTGCTCTCGCAATTATATTTATTTACATGGGGTACAACAAGCTGGGACCGAGCCACCTGATGGCTTCTAGTATGATGGGCAAGGTCATTGGCCCGGAGAGCGCTGGTTCATTGTGGGCGTATCTGGTTGGAGGTCTTGAAGTGGTTGGGGGTATTATGGTATTACTTGGAGTATACGCGAGCGTCGCGGCAGTGTGGCTCGCGGTTATCATGGTAGTTGCGATGTTTACCGCGCACGCTCCACATTCACCCCTTCCTACCTATTTCTTAGAAGTAATGGTGCTTGGTGGCGCTCTCGCTCTTGCTGGCACCGGTGCTGGAAAATGGCGCGTACTTAAAACCGAATGCTGCTGCAAGGAGTGTCGTACAAAAGGAGCAGGTTGCGCTGGCGGATGCTGCTCAGACAAAAAGAATGGCGCAGAAGAAAAAGGTGGTTGCTGTGGTGGTGCTTGCGGGGGTAATTGTGGCGAAAAAGCTTGTGGCTGCGGTAAATCTGATTGCGCTGAATGTGGTAAAAAGGGCGAACATTCTGAAGAAACCAAAGCATAAATCCGAAGAGCCTCGACTCTCTTACAATGTCAACCGACCCATGCCTGTGGGTCGGTTTTAGTTGGTTGACGCTCAGCGATTTTTTTGAGAAGATAGCCGTATTGTTTAACGATCTCCTATGAAATCAACCGCACTAAAAACAATCGCTATTTTTTGTTTGTGCATGTTGTCAGGTTGTGGTCAAAACGTCATAAGCAATACGTTTTCGCACACCACCACCTCATTATACGCGGTGGATAGCAAAATACTCGCCAGTTGGTGTAACCAGCCAAGCGCTCCCGTTCCGCCCAAAAGTTGGAAATCTTTTGATAAAGATTTTTTTGCTATTATGTACCCGCCGCAATTTACTCGGATGTATTCGTTTAACGCTGTGGAAAAAAGAGATGATGAAGAAACGCTGGATCAACCAGACACCGGCTACTTTACTTCACCAGATAAAACGGTTGGGTTTTACGTCTATTCACCGCAGTGGAATGGCGATCCGTATGAAACAGGACTTCGCGATGGAGAAAAATTAATTTTTAAGGAAGACCTAGGCACAGCGTGCCCGCAAAACATAACTAACTATTACACGTTTGATGAAAACGCGAGCAGCACACTGAGTGTCCTCACTGGCTCTGGTTATACACGTGAAGTACTTGATGTTGAACATCAGAATCTTAATACCCGTCGAACATTTGCCATTGAATATCGAACCGAAGCTGACCGTGCCCATTATTGGGAACAATTCCTACAATTCACTAACGGCCTAACTCAATACGCTGATTAATTATGAAAGCTGTATATCCCATTTATCTCGCTGGACAATTCCTAACGACCGAAAAAAAACTCGATGTTTATAATCCGTACAACAACGAGCTCTCCACTACAACCTATTTGGCTTCCACAAATGATTTAGAAAAGGTAATTGCGGCGGGCCTTTGCGTACAGCACGAGCTTGCGGCCCTGCCAACGCACGTTCGCTACGACGCACTCATGCATGTTGCCGCAAGGCTCAAGGAACGCAAGGAAGAATTTGCCGAAGCCATGACGCGTGAAACCGCTAAACCACTTTTTTATTCGCGTCTTGAGGTTGACCGGGCGGTGCTGACCTTTTTGGACGGCGCGGAAGAGAGCAAACGGATATATGGTGAATGGATGCCGCTTGATCGCACGGTGAGTGGCGAAAAGCACGAGGCGATTGTGCGGCGATTTCCAGTGGGTTTGGTCGCAGCAATTGCTCCATTTAATTTTCCGCTTAATCTTGTAGCTCACAAACTGGCTCCGGCGATTGCATCGGGGTGTCCTATAATTCTTAAACCGGCGAGCAAAACGCCAATTTCAGCATTGTTGTTGGCGGAGTTGATTGATGAAACAAAACTGCCGAAGGGGGCTGTTTCCATTCTGCCTATGGACCGCGAAACAGGTGACATGTTGGTGACAGACGACCGATTTAAATTACTTACCTTTACTGGCTCGCCAAGTGTGGGCTGGGGTATGAAGGCTCGCGCGGGCAAAAAGAAAGTGGTACTGGAGCTGGGTGGCAACGCGGCGGTAGTGATAACCCCAACCGGTGATTGGAAAAAGCATCTTCAAAAAATTTCTATGGCGGCTTTTGGCCAGAGTGGCCAGAGTTGTATCCACACACAGCGCATTTTTGTCCACGAAAGTATTCGGGACGAGTTTACCGAAGCACTTGTTACCGAGGCCAAAGCACTAACGTATGGTAACCCGATGGACAGTGGGGTCATGTTTTCGAGTATGATTGACGAAGCGAACGCTGAGCGCATCAACAGCTGGGTGGTGGAAGCAGTAACGGAAGGGGCGCGACTTGTGTATGGTGGAGAACGAGTAGACAGCGCGGGGTTTATGCCCACTATTTTAACAAACACGAAAAAGGAGATGAAGGTATGCAGTCTGGAAGCGTTCGCTCCCGTCGTGCTTGTTGAAGGGTACACTCATTTTTCCGATGCCATAAACATGATTAATGACAGTGATTTTGGTCTGCAGGCGGGCATATTCACAAATGATATGCGCGAAGTGCAGCATGCCTTCGAACATCTCGATGTGGGTGGAGTTGTCATCAACAATACATCGAACTTCCGCGCCGACCACATGCCCTATGGCGGCGTGAAAGATTCCGGCATCGGACGCGAGGGTGTGCGTTACGCTATAGAAGATATGACTGAACGAAGAGTATTAGTCATTAATAAAGATTTTTAATGGTATGCGGACGCGCCTCTTAGCATTGATAGGCATACTCGTGTTGGTTGGTGGATGTACTTCGCAGATGCCGCGGTCGAATACGCAGACCAATGTAACCGCAACGTCTACTTCCATCTCAACCACAACGCCTGACGACAAACTAGCGTCTTTTGTTCCGGCGCATTGGCAAATTTTTGCCGAAGCAATTGGGGACCTAAATAAAGATGGGCTGAATGACGAAGCACTCATACTCAACCACGAAAAAGAGGTCGAGGCCGATGTAATTGGCGCCGATGATTTGCCTCCACGGCAGCTCATCATACTATTCCAAAATAAAGACGGCTCTTTTACAGAAGTCGCTTCTTCCAGCAAAGCTGTTTTGTGCAAACAGTGCGGTGGTGTTTTTGGTGAACCATTTGACAGCATGGGCATCGAAAAAAATGTACTGACACTTTCGTTTTATGGGGGCAGCCGCGATCGTTGGGGTTATACCTACAAATGGCGTTGGCAAAATAATGGTTTGTACCTGATTGGTCGCACCGATTATACAGCCGACAACGCGCTCCTTACCTCACAGACGAAAGATGACAATCTCATAACTGGTGCATATACAATTGTAAGTCAGGTGCCTGATGGCTATAAAAACGACCCTGAACTGTCTGATGATGACCGTGCCGAAATTGATCGATGGAACGTATCGAAAAAAGGCAAAAATCCTATTAAACCACTCGTGCGACTTGATGATTTTGATATCAATCAAAACCCATAAAATATTGTCTTTGATTTTTTGCATTGAAATTTAATTGTATAACCACTTCTATGCTCGCTCAAAACCGTTTGTATGTTGGCGCACTTGCAATAACTCTCGTACTTGCGGGCTGCAGCACTCCACAATTTGTACATAAAAATTCCGGAATAACAACGAGCACAGATTCAATCGCGGTTGAAGATACATTTGCACCTCAAGGCTATAGTGTATTACAAGATGCGGTGAGTGATTTAAACGGTGACGGACTAGACGATGAAGCGGTTATCTATAAATCAAAAGATGAGGACAACCCCGACGTTGATGCCTCAACGAACGATTTTCCACCGCGTATTTTAACTATTTTACTTGGTCAAAAAGATGGTTCATACACACAGTTGCTATCAAACGATCGGGCAGTCCAATGTAAAACATGCGGTGGAGTGATGGGAGACCCGTTGCAAGATATGGTTATCGATACGCACGGCAGACTTGTTGTCTCATACTATGGTGGCAGTAGCTGGCGCTGGGGGGCCACGCACACGTTTGCGTGGAAAAATGAGGGTTTATATTTAGTGGAGTACACCGACTATCAGCTCAACAGCACTCTGCTTATGGACGAGACTAAAACGTACAACTTAGAAACCGGTGATTTTGACCACAGTTGGGGTGTTCCGGACGACTATAAAACAAACTCTGAGTTAAGCAAGGAGGATAAGCAAGAAATCGCCAAATATGATCGGGAACCCGAACATACCAAAATACCGGTGAAACCGCTTATTAATTTAAAAGATTTTGACCAAGCAACCTATCAAGAATTAATTTTGGGGCATTAAAATAACCTATGACGACTTCTGATATTTTTGTCAAAATTTTGGAGGAGCAGGGTATTGAATATATTTTTGGTTTGCCAGGAGAAGAAAATTTAGATTTTTTAGAAGCAATTCGTAAGTCAAAAATTAAATTAATTGTCACACGCCATGAACAGGCTGCGGCATTCATGGCGGCCACTTACGGACGACTAACGGGAAAGCCAGGTATTTGTCTAGCAACGTTGGGCCCTGGAGCGCTTAATTTGGTGACCGGCATCGCCTATGCACAACTTGGTGGTACGCCTCTCATTGCTATCACCGGACAGAAAGCTCTTTTGGAAAATTGGCAGGCCAAATTCCAAATTGTCGATGTGGTTGGCGTAATGAAACCCATTACAAAACTTGCCACAACCGTTCCCTCGCCTCGTATGATGAGTCAAACGGTATACCGGGCGTTGACTGTAGCGCGCGAAGAGCAGCCTGGTGCGGTGCACGTAGAAATTCCGGAGGATATTGCTGGCATGGAACATGAGTCGGATTTTATAAAACACATTCCCATGCCAAATCGCCGCCCCGTTGCTGACGAGAAGGCAATAAAACAAGCGGCTAATATTATCAAAGAATCACGTAAACCAATTATTGTAGTATCTGGTGGGGGCAATCGTAAACTCGTAACCAAACAACTGCGCAATTTAGTTGAGCTTACCGGACTCTATGTCATTGGGACACAGCTGGGCAAAGGAGTACTTCCTGACGACCATCCACAATCTCTGTTTAGCCTCGGCATGCACCGTCGCGATTATATTAACGAAGCAATTGATGAAAGCGACTTGATTATCACGGTCGGCTATAATACGAATGAACATCCACCTTACGTATGGAACTCACAAAAAAATAAAAAAATTATTCACATAGACTTTACTCCGGCTGATCCGGACGAATTTTATATTCCGACTTTTCAAGTGATTGGTGACATTTCGTACACGTTGTGGGCTCTGCAGGCTGCTCTGACGGGTACAACATTTGATATAGAACCATTTCAACGTTTGCGAGTAAAATTGACAGAAAAACATGCTGAAAACGCGAACAGCTCGGCATTCCCCCTTGTGCCACAGCGCATTGTATCGGATGTGCGAAAAGCGCTGAAGCGTGAAGATATTGTGACACTCGATAATGGCATATATAAACTATGGTTTGCTCGACAGTATCGCACATTCGCTCCGAACACACTACTGCTCGACAACACGCTCGCCACCATGGGTGCAGGACTTCCCAGTGCGATGACGGCAAAGCTTTTGAACCCAGATAAAAGGGTGCTTGCCGTATGTGGAGACGGTGGTTTTATGATGAACTCACAAGAGATTATCACGTGTGTGAAAGAAAACATCCCTGTGGTCGTGCTCGTTTTAAACGACAACGGTTATGGATTTATTGAGTGGAAGCAAAAAAACATGGGTCTTCCGGAATTCGGCATGAAGTTGCAAAACCCGGACTTCGTGAAATATGCCGAGAGCTATGGCGCACTTGGCCTACGGGTGGAGTCCGCCGACGATCTTATACCGAAACTGCGTGCCGCGTTTGAAAGTGGTCGGCCGGCCGTGGTGGAATGCCCGATTGATTATAGCGAAAATGCTCGAGTGCTGAGCGAAGAGCTGAGTAAATTGCAATAGAAAATACCTCCCTTAACAGGGAGGTATTTTTTCGGTATTATAGCGCTGCCAATATGAGTGTGAAAAAATATATATTAATGCTCGTCGTCACGACACTGCTCTGCTCGGTTGTTTTTATTTTTTCCGCGAACGCGCGCACACTCCCACAAGCACGTCGCCGGCAAACCGCCCCACCCATCGCTTCGTCCACACTCGTGGTTCCTATTCTCACTTACCACCACATCGCCACGCACACGCCACCCAACGCTTTTTACGTATCGCCAGCTATGTTCGAAAAACAAATGGCGTGGCTAAGCAAAAATCACTACACACCGATTACGTACCAACAATTTTACGCCGCGCGCTTTGGCACGAGCACGCTCCCTACTAAACCGGTGGTGATAACATTTGACGATGGATCGCTCGACGAATTTACGAATGCTCTGCCGATTTTGAAAAAATATAATTACCCCGCGATGTTCTATATTATCGCTGGTGACGTAGGAAAAACCTATTGGATGAGCTGGAGCCAAATGAAAACGTTGCTTCGCCATGGTATGGAAATAGGAAGCCACAGCATGACGCACCCGCATTTACCAGACAGAAACAACGAACAGAAAGCATACGAACTAAAGGGTAGCAAGGCGCTGCTCGAATCACAGCTTGGCATTCCGATCAATTTTTTCGCGTATCCGGGCGGGGCTTACAATACATCCACCGTATACGCGCTCGCCGAGGCGGGTTACCTATCCGCTGTCACGACGGACTACGCGGTGGAGCATCCGGCAAACGAAAGCCGGTGGCTGGTGCACCGCATTCACGTGGACGACGATTTGCTATCGTTTGTGCAGTGGATGAGGAAGAAATAAAAACGATACACTTTTGAGTGTGTATCGTACCCTCTGCATCACGAATAATTCTATTCCATCTTTCCCCAACTCACTCCTTTGCTCACATGCACTTCTATCGGTACACGCAGCGTAGCAACACTCTCCATTTTTTCTTTTACCAATTTTCCCACTTCGTCGGCTTGTCCTTCGGGAACCTCGAGCACCAGTTCGTCATGGACTTGGAGGACTAGACGAGCCTGTAGCTTGTAGCTTGTAGCTTGTAGGGCGTCGCGAACGGATATCATGCCGAGCTTCATGAGGTCAGCGGCGGTACCTTGGATAGGGTGATTAATGGCCATGCGTTCTCCTGCCGAGCGAAGTTGGAAATTTTTTGACGCCAGCTCTGGGATGTAGCGACGGCGGCCAAAAAGCGTTTCGCAGTAGCCTTCTTTTTTGGTAAATTCAAGTGTCTGATCGATATATTTTTTTACGCCGCTAAATTCTCGAAAATATTTTTCGATAAACGCCTTGGCGTCCGCGTAACTTATCCCAGCGCGCCAGGAAAGACCGTGGGTACCCATACCGTACAACACGCCAAAATTGATTTCTTTGGCGGTGCGCCTGATTTCTTTGGTTACCTTTTCCACCGGTATGCCGTGAATCGCGGCGGCCGTGGCCGTGTGAATGTCTTCACCTTTTTCAAAAATTTCGAGCATACGCTTATCTTGAGCAAGCGAAGCCACCACGCGCAGCTCAATTTGCGAATAGTCGGCACTCACCAGTACATTGCCTTTTTCGGCCACAAACGCTTCGCGAATTTCACGACCAAGCGGCGTGCGAATCGGAATGTTCTGCAGGTTTGGATCGACGCTGCTCAGGCGTCCGGTGGCGGCGATCACCTGGTTGAACGTCGTATGAATTCGGTGTGTGACGGGGTGAACCATCTGAGGAAGTACGTCGATATAGGTGTTTTGGAGTTTGGCTACTTCACGATACTTTTCGATTTCTTCGATAATGGGATGGAGGCCGCGCATTTTTTCCAGCTGTTCGGCGCTCGTCGAGAGTCCCGTTTTCCCTTTTTTAATACCCTGTACCGGAATGGCAAGCTTATCAAACAAAATATCGCGCAGCTGAATTGGTGACGCAATGTTAAATTCTTCCCCGGCGTATTCATATATTTTTTTAGTTACAGCCGCGATTTCTCTTTTTACGCGCTCGGAGAGCTTCTTCATTTTCCGCGTATCGAGTACGACACCGTTTAGTTCCATCTCGGCCAAAACCAAGATGAGTGGCATCTCAATTTTTTCCAGGAGGCCGAGATTGTCGACGGCTTCCAGATCCTTTTTGAGTTTGTGCGCGCTCTGCACAATAAGGGCGAGTTCTTCGGCGAGCACTTTGGGATCATGGCCAAACAAACTTTCCTGGCTCGTTTGGACGGGCAGCTCTTGCCCAAGCTCTTTGAGTACCACGCTCGCCGCGTCATGCGCCCGGGTGCCGGGGTTGAGAAGGTATGAAGCAATCATGACGTCGAAGAGGCGGTTTTTAATGCCGCTCTGTAGGGGCTGAACATTTTCAGCCCCTCCGTGTGCAGACAAAATTTTCACCATCTGCTTCACATCATGCCCAATCAGCTCCACATCCGGGTCGGCGAAAATAGAAATTGCCGTGTCAATCAATTTTCCACCCACATAAAAACTCTCATTACTGACAACAAACAGGATGCCCGTCATCTTAGCAGTTAAGACATCTTTTGTGCTCGTCAATATTTTCGCACCGAATGAACCTGCTGTTTTAATTTTTTTAAGTAATTCTTCAACGGCACTCGCGTCTTGCACATCGTTAAAAGTAAGTTTACTTTTAACAGCTTTGTTGGACATTTTTTTTGTGGTGCCTGATTCCTGATTCTTAATTCCAAATTCTTCACCACCAAGCCGCTTCATCAAAGACACAAATTCTAAACGTTGAAACAACGGACGGATTTTTTCGAGGTCGAACGGTTTGAGTTTTGTATCCTCAAGTTTAAAATTAATATCGGGCACGGCACAATCAATCGTCGCGAGCTCACGACTCATGTACGCGCTCTCTTTTCCTTCAATAAGTTTTTTGATGAGCCCGTCTTTAAATCCTAACCCCTTTAATTGTCCAATCTTCGTATATATGGTGTCCAAATCTCCGACTTTCGTGATTAATTCGGTTGCCCCCTTCTCTCCAATCCCTGGTACACCTGGAATATTATCACTCGTATCACCACGTATCGCCTTATAATCAACTACTAATTCCGGCCCAAACCCAAACCGCTCTTTCACTGTCTGCGGGTCATAAATCACAATGTCATTAATGCCTTTGCGCAAGGTATACACTTTTACACGCTCGTCCACCAGCTGGAGTGTATCCATATCACCCGTCACAATATACGTTTCAATTTTGCTCTGTGCTCTGTGCTCTGTGCTCATTTTAATAATCGTCCCAATCACATCATCGGCCTCGTATCCACTCTTTTCATAAATAGGAATACCAAGTGCCGCAACGACAGTATGCGTAATCGGAATTTGATCGTATAATTCCTGGTCGGCTTTCACGCGGGTTGCTTTGTATTCTTTGTATCGCTCGAGGCGAGCCTTGCTCCCCCCGGCCATATCAAACGTGACCGCTACAAAGGTGGGCTTAATATCATGTATCACTCGAAGTAGCATGGACACAAAACCATACACCGCGTTTACCATCAAGCCTTCTTTAGTCGTAAGCGGCGGAATAGCATGGTACGCGCGATGAATAATGGCGTTACCGTCGATGATAACTATTTTTTCTTTTTTTTCAGGTGACATAAGTGTTGGCAGATGTAGAACCGCTACTCTCTTTATACAGTACGGACGTACGAAAAGCAAGAAAATATACTGTTGTAGCAGCAGCAATTCCTCCGAGCACATCAAGTACGATATGCTGTTTGGTAGTGAGCGTGGAGAGACTGATCAGCGTCGCCCACGCCATAAAGAGCTTGCCATAGCGCGTGCGCCAGAGGGCAAACGCCATAAACACTACGGCAGCAACATGGTGCGAAGGAAAACAATTTTGCGGACGATCGAATGCTGCGAGGTGATGATAAACGTGACTGGTAAATCCAGCCGCATCTGAGGTCGGCACACGAGGGACAGTAGTCGGAAAAAGCAAAAAAAACAACCCATGAATACTCAGCAAAATGAGTGCGCCGCGAAACATGCGCGATAGTGACTTTTCGGGTATGCGCCAAAAGGCCAGAGGAATAAAAATAAAGACGGAAAGATACACCCAGACAGTAGAAAGAATGAATGGAATCGCCTCTTCGTGCCATACAAGTGGCAGCTCTCGTGGTGACCACAAAAGTATGTGGTTAGTAATTCCATAAACGAACAAAAAAGCAGCACCGTACACGAGAGTGGCGAACATACGGCGCGCGCGGCTTGTGTGTGCGGCGAGCATAAACATGAGGTACCGGCGGGAATTGCACCCGCGCATAAAGGTTTTGCAGACCTCTGCCTTACTGCTTGGCTACGGTACCATTAAAGTGGTGTCAGGATACCACTTTGTATTCTTTTTTTCAAGTCTTAACGTATATATCCGAGCGGATTTACTCGCACTCCGTTCACGATCACTTCGAAATGAAGATGAATACCGGTGAGCCCACGCACGTTGCCGGTGTTGCCCATCAGCGCGATCACTTGCCCTTGCTGAACTTCATCTCCTGGCTTGACGAGTAGCACTGAATGGTGGCCATAAAGCGTTTTAATACCGTTACCGTGGTCAATAATCACATAGCAACCGTAACCGCCGTTCCAACCGCATTGTGCCTTTTCTACCACGCCGCTCTTTGCCGCATACGTTGGTGTCTGCCACGGTCCTGCAATATCCATGGCGTGATGGTTGGGGTTAAAGTATTGCGTCACCATATGTGAACCAGATGGCCAAATGAAACCGGCGTCGGATGGTGCCACCGTAGAGGCAGGAAGAGCGGAGACATCACGAGCGAGCGGCGAGGCGGTGATTCGTGTTTTGGATCCAGTTGTAGCTGGTTTCGACTGAGTGGGAGAGGCAGGCTTCACCCCGTTAGGTACCATAATGCGCTCACCGGCTACCAAATCCTTTCCGTCGGCACTCAGCTGATTGAAAGAAATGATATCGGCTGCGTTGACTCCATACAGAGACGCGATCTTTGTGAGGGTGTCCCCCTTTTTAAGGGTGTGCATCACGCCACTGACCGGTGGAATGCGCAAAACTTGACCTGGTTTGAGTAGAGATTTTTGTGTGAGACCATTTTCCCACAAAATAGTGGGGGTGCTTACTCCAAAATTATAAGCGATGCCCGCGACCGTATCGCCCGGCATGACGGTGTAATTATCAACGCTCGAGCGAGCTGCGCCGGCTGCCGAACCGGTAATAATAGTCGGCTTGCCGATCGCGGTACCGCCAGCCACAATTTCGGTAAAATCTTCTTGTTGGGCGAGCGTATCTTGGCCGTCTGCCATCGCCGGTGCTGAACCTGCTTCGATAATGCCCTGCCGCCAATTGGGCACTGCGGTGTCTGGGGCACTCCCGCTGGAAATTTCTTCCAATTGTACTTCGTCGTTAGACCCAAAAAATTCATTAGCCTGAGTGTGTTGGGCAGCGTCAGCTAAATTGCCCTTGGGGGCGAGGGTAGTGTGGCCAACAATAAAAAGAAAAAAGCTAAAAAAAAGAACTGTTTGCAAAAAACCCCGTTTGAGCAACCATTCGTTATTGGTGTCCACGCCAATTTTTTTCAAGAAATAGCCAAACTTATAGCGAACGAAAATAATGTTTTTGGTGCCAAAACCGAAAATCTTAGCTAAAATAAGATATATCCTGCTCGCAATCCACCAGATGGCTCGTTTGCCATACATGAGCACGCGAAGAAATTGTAATAGAACGCGATATTTCATACTGTCTGATAGATACCATTCTGACTTGAGGTACGGTACTGCGCGGAAAGAGAGTCTAAATTAGGCTAAAATTAGCATAAATGCCGCAACTTAACTTTGAATGTTGGTGCGCAAAACAACACAAAAAGTTGATAATCCGAGTTGACGAGATTGCTATTTTACCATAGTATATGCTCAAAATCAAACCTAGCATGTAGCCATTGTTAATTGCTCATTGTTGATTGTTCAAATTAAATTACAATAATTAACAATCAACAATTAGCAACTTTATTTACTAAAGAACAAACCCTATGCTCATCGTGTGGGCCGCCTTGGTACCGGGCTTAATTGCAGTACTTTATGGCGCTATTTTAATTAGTTGGATCATGAAACAGCCGGCAGGCGACGAACGCATGCAGTCCATTTCGCGCGCAATTCAGGAAGGCGCCACTGCCTACCTTAAGCGCCAGTACACCACCATCGGCGTGGTAGCAGCTCTTATCTTTGTATTGCTCGGTTTGTTCCTCGATTGGGCAACCGCTTTCGGATTTTTGGTTGGTGCTATCTGTTCTGGTTTGGCAGGTGTTATTGGCATGAGTATTTCGGTGCGCGCCAACGTACGCACTGCTGAGGCTGCTAAAAAGGGTTTTAAAGCCGCACTTGATTTGGCAGTGCGTGGCGGTTCAATTACTGGTTTGCTCGTTGCCGGTCTTGGCTTACTCAGCGTGTCGGCTTTTTATTTGGTAACTGGCCATGATGTATCGGCTTTGGTTGGTCTTGGTTTTGGTGGCAGCCTAATTTCCGTATTTGCTCGTATTGGTGGGGGTATTTATACTAAGGCGGCCGATGTTGGTGCCGACCTCGTTGGTAAGGTAGAAAAAGGCATCCCAGAAGACGACCCCCGCAACCCAGCTGTGATTGCGGACAATGTTGGCGACAACGTAGGCGACTGCGCTGGTATGGCTGCTGACCTTTTCGAAACGTACGCCATCACACTCATTGCTGCCATGGTGCTTGGTAAACTTGTTTTCCCAACTAATGATGCTGTTATAAGCTATCCGCTGGTTCTTGGCGGTGCTTCAATTATCGCTTCTATCCTTGGCACATTCTTCATTCGTCTCGGTAAAAATAATAACGTGATGAACGCGCTGTACAAAGGTTTGGCGGCTGCAGGGGTTATCGCCCTCATTGCCTTCTTCTTTATCACGAACTGGTTCTTTGCTGGTTCGCTTGTGAGCGTGCGCGGTCAAGCATTTAATTATTTCATCTGCGCGGTGATTGGTTTGGCATTGACTGCCATTATGGTGCTCCTTACCGACTACTACACGTCCACAAATTACAAACCTGTGCAAAATATTGCCAAGGCTTCAGTTACCGGCCATGGTACAAATATTATTTCTGGTCTTGCTGCCAGCATGCGCTCTACCGCTTTGCCAGTTATCTTTATTGTGGCGGCACTGCTGCTCACCTATTGGCTCGCTGACCTCTATGGCGTTGCTATTGCGGCTGTTGCCATGCTCTCGCTTACCGGTATTGTGGTAACTATTGACGCGTACGGCCCCATTACCGACAATGCTGGTGGCATCGCGGAAATGGCCGAACTTCCCGAATCGGTGCGCTCTGTCACCGATCCGCTTGATGCTGTTGGTAACACCACCAAAGCCGTAACGAAGGGCTATGCCATCGCTTCCGCTGGCCTCGCTGCTATCGTACTCTTTGCCGACTTCACACACAAACTTCCTTCAACTTATACATTCCTTATCAATGATCCCAAAGTGCTTACCGGTCTTTTCATCGGCGGTCTGCTCCCATATCTCTTTGGCGCTATGCTGATGGAATCGGTAGGTAAAGTAGCTGGTAAAGTAGTGGAGGAAGTTCGACGCCAATTCAAAGAAATCGCCGGCATTATGGAAGGCACTGGTAAACCAGACTACAGCGCGGCTTCTGACATCGTAACCAAAGATGCTATTCGCCAGATGGTGCTTCCATCGCTTTTGCCGATCGTAGTGCCAATTCTCGTTGGTTGGCTGCTTGGCATCCAAGCACTCGGTGGTTTACTCGTTGGTACCATTATCACCGGTCTCTTTGTGGCTATCTCTATGACAACCGGTGGCGCCGCTTGGGACAATGCGAAGAAATTCATTGAAAAAGGAAACTACGGCGGCAAAGGCAGCGACGCGCACAAAGCGGCCGTGACCGGCGATACGGTTGGCGACCCATACAAAGATACCGCTGGCCCGGCTATTAACCCGATGATCAAAGTTGCGAATATTGTAGCGCTTCTGATTGTTGGTCTGCTTCTCAAATAAACTTCGCTGTCATCCTGAGGGCTTCACCCGAAGGATCTTCGCTGCAACAAAAAATCCCGACCTTTTCAGTCGGGATTTTTGTTTTCTTATTACTAATTGACAGGTGCCGGTATTTCCGCTAGAATGCGTGAACTAATCTGTCTAAATTTTCACACAATCCGTATGAATCACGTCGTAAAAAAACTCGAAAAATCACAGGTAGAAATTTCGTTCACCTTATCTCCCGACGAACTTAAGAAGGACATGGAGGCGGCTGCTTTGCGTCTCTCTCAGCGGGCTGCCATTAAAGGCTTCCGCCCCGGCAAAGCTCCCTACGAAATGATAAAACAGCAGCTTGGCGAAGGTAAAATTCTGGAAGAAGCGGTGGAAGCCATTATCCAACGCACGTATTTTGAAGTAGTAAAACAAGAAAAACTCGAAACAATCGGCATGCCGCAAATTAAAGTAGAAAAAATGGCACCGGGGAACGAACTAATTTATGTCGCTACCGTTGCCTTGCTGCCAAGCGTTAAGCTACCAAACCTAGACACTATTAAAGTTGAAAAAAAGGCTGTGGAGATAGGAGATAAGGAGATGGGAGATACTCTGGAGAATATTCGAAAAATGCAACCAAAAGAAGTGGTAAAGGACAGCGCTTCTACCAAAGAAGACAAGGTGACGATTGATTTAGACATGTTTATAGACAAAGTACCAATGGAGGGTGGGCAGGCCAAAAACCACCAGGTGTACCTCAGCGAACCACACTACATTCCTGGCTTAGCCGAACAGCTTGTGGGCCTCAAAAAAGGCGACGAAAAGGAATTTACCTTGCCTTTCCCGAAAGAGCACTATCAGAAACAATTCGCCGGTAAAGATGTTGACTTTAAAATCAAAGTGAATGAAGTCTTTGAGCTCCAATATCCGGAGCTCAACGACGAGTTCGCCAAGTCGCTTGGTCAACAAAGTTTGGAAGAACTCAAAAAACTTTTGACCGCCAATCTCCAGCGTGAAGCCGAGCGTAAAGAAGATGCTCGCGTGGAAGAGGCGATTTTGGATCAGGTGATAGAAAAAACTCAGTTTGGTGAGCTGCCACAAGTTTTGGTTGATTCCGAAAAACGTAAAATGTTTTACGAACTCAAAAGCGACCTGGATCGCCGCGGTTTAACGATTGAACAATACCTGCAAGACATCAAAAAAACCGAAGAGCAGATCTTCGCCGACTTTACCGAAAGCGCTACCAAGCGAGCTAAGGCCGCCCTCATCTCTCGCCAAGTGGCGCATGAGAATAATATGAAAGTTGAAAAAGACGAACTCAACAAAGAAATTGAAGCCATCCGCGCCGCGTACCCAGGCGATAAAACAGTTGAAGAAAATTTGAAAAAAGCAGAAGTGATTGATACAATAGCGGCAACGGTGCAGAATCGAAAGGTGGTTGCGCACCTCAGAGAAAAAATTCTAAAATAGTATACTTACTTTAATCGAATCACTATGGTTTATGAGGGATTGGGAAGTCTAAAAGCTGTTGTAGATTCTAGTGCTGGCCGAATAAGGCGCCCAGGATCTACTCAACATGAACCGTCTTTGCAAGAATGGCCCGATCAACACCCCGCGGGCTTGCGCACCACCGACAACAAGCTACAACTGTACGATGACCCCAAAACGACGGCTGAGGCCGAACAGGCTTTTCGTCGCGACTTACCCGCTTTAGTGCCCGGAAGGCAGTTTGCCATCAAAGAGGCGGGGTCAACATATGCCGTTTTATCTTACGTGGGTTTTAATAATGATGAACCTGGAGCGCCCGACCGAACAGTGATCCACTATGCGGTGGTTGTGCGGACGGTCGCGGTACCAGAAAAAACATTTTTGCTCCCGCTCTCTTTCTTTAAGGAAAATCCGGACAGCGTTATTTTTTCAGATTCAAAAAAATAATATGTCTGTTAAAGTGTTCACTGCCCAGTGGACATTTTTTTATTTAGGCATTATAGTAATTATAAGCGTTTGAGCGTCCAGCTCGTTAGGTTTGCGATTGAATAATAAATTATTTAATGTAGTATGTTTGAGCGCCTTTTTGGTCATTTTGGTGCGCAAAAGAAGGGGCCGGCGGAAAAAAAAGAGCCCCCCCGTGCCGAAACAGCAGATTCTTTTTTTGAGAAACTCGGATTTAAGCTGTACGATCGTGTGGCGGCAACATATAATCAAGGCGGCACTGAAATTTGTGTCGTAGGTGGAACACGCGCTCAACAAGATCCGAGCACTAAAAAATGGCACTTTGTAATTGATCTGTATCCGACCGTTTCTGATGCTAAAAAGGGGGTTAATAGTTCTGGTTTTTTTACCGGCGAACAGGTGGTGGCTGGTCAATTGAAGAAGTTGGTGGGAGGCACTTCTCAAGAACTAAAGATAATCAGCTCTGAAACAACCCCGCTTTTAGACACAGATGCTTAAATGTATGCTCTTCGGTGCCCACGTATCAATCGCCGGTGGTATCTTTAACGCTCCACTCAACGCTGCCAAAATCGGCTGCGAAGTTTTTCAGATGTTTACCCGTTCACCGCACGGCGGCCCGGTTAATCCTATTTCCAAAGAAGTGGCTGCTTTGTTTAAAAAAAATATGGAACTGTGTGGCCAAGCTGAGTGTTACGTGCACGCGCCATACTTCATTAATTACGCCTCGGCCAATAACCGGATCAAATATGGCTCCATCGCCGTTATTCGTGAAGAGTTGGAACGTTCGAGCATGCTGGGGGTCAAATATCTGATGGCGCACCTGGGCAGCTACAAGGATTTGGGTGAAAAAGAAGGCTTCCAACAACTCATTGAAGGTCTCGACAAAACGCTTAAAGGCTACAGAGGCGAAACGCAATTTTTGGTGGAAATTACAGCTGGCGCTGGTAGCGTTATTGGCGATACCTTTGAAGAAATTGCCGAAATTATTTATCACCCAAAATTAAAAAAATACGACATTGGCGTGTGCTACGACACACAACACGCGTTCGCAAGCGGCTACGACTGCCGCACGCCAGAAGATGTCAAAAAAACACTTGCCCATTTCGATAAAATTATCGGCCTCGATAAGCTTAAAATGTCGCAATGCAACGACAGTAAACCAGAGTTCGGTTCTCACAAAGATCGCCACGAACACATTGGCCAGGGCCATATTGGGCTCGATGGTTTCAAGGCCATGCTAAACAATAAAGATTTTCAAAAAATTAACTTTGTCCTCGAGACAGAACACGACCGAGTGAATGAGGATCTGACGATCTTAAAAGAAATACGTGACGCTGCTTAAATATGTTTTTTAGTACGTTACTCGGACACGAAGATGGTCTTAAGCAGGGACGCAATCCGGAACAAAAAAGTGAAGAATTCTTCCTGCTGCCACCTATCGTCAAAGAAAACGACACGATCCCCGATTTCGCCGCCTGGCTTAAAAACAATAAAGCTCGTCTTGCCACGTGCTCTGTTGTTTTTGGAGGTCGTTTATTAGATTACACCGAAGACTCAGAATACCCTTCCTCTGCCGGGTACGCTACATTCGTCAGTGAACGGTTGCCTCACGAACTACCCAAGACAATTATTACCTTCGACAGCGGCGGTGTGGTTGTAGACTTCCTTAATAACTAACGATATGCGCATTACGGTGTCGGTGGTTCCCCGTTCATCAAAAAATGAAATTATTCGACTTACGGAAAATGACTTTAAAATAAAATTAAAAGCGGCTCCGGTAGACGGAGCAGCCAATAGCATGCTGATTGATTTTTTGAGCGCTACTTTCAAGAAGCCCAAAAGTTTGTTTCACATCACTTCTGGTCTGCGTGGGCGCAAAAAAACTATTGTGATCGACGATCAGCCTGACTAGCTCGGAATATCTATTCCACCCTTACTCCACGGGTTACACCGCAAAACACGCCAAATCGTCTTAGCTGAGCCTACTACAAGGCCTCTTTTTTTTATAACTTGATAACCGTATGCGCTGCAGGTGGGAAAAAATTTACAATAACCGTGTGGAAAGGCTGCCCGATACCAGCCATGATCCGGAGACAAAGTAATTTGATATAATTTTATGAGCAACAAAATAACGTTTTTTGGCAAAGATATAATAAAAATCAGCACCTTTTTCAACATACAATATCGTAATATCACAATATCTTGAATATCTTTCGGACAAGATATTATTATATTGTGATAGTAAGATATTAACCAACGAAGATTCCTGATCTTTTTAATAATAATTTAATTTCGTCGCTTATCTCAGCGTAATTTTTTTCTAAAATAGCTTTTTTGGCTACGAATAAAATATAGTGACCAACTCTTAATTTTTTGTCTTTGAGCAAGAGTCTCACCACTTCACGCATCTGCCGTTTGGCCCGATTTCGCACAACAGCGCTTTTCGAAATTTTTAAACCTGCTGTTGTGGCTAACCGTAGCTGTTTTTTGAAATTATCAGGGTTCTCTTTTCTCGGAATTGGCGCCGACACAAGTGGTAAAAATTTAAGATCAATAAACCGACCACTGACCCACCGGCCGTTTTTCATAAGCAGATTAAAATCACGAACTTTGGTTAATCTATTGGCTGAGGTGAGCACAGGAAAAAAATTATTGATTATTAAAAAAAACCGAGATTAATTTTAAAATTTTTTTTAAAAGACCTTAATCTTAATCTTAATCTTTTTCGTGTACGTCGTCAATTTAAAAAAATAAAAAGGCCGTATGCTGGACACGGCCTTTGCTTCAAGCTTTATCGTTTGTAGCGGCGCAGCTTGCCTTTGATCTCATCAGAAACCGTAAGCTTCTTGCGACCCTTGGAGCGGCGACGTGCCAAAACGGCACGACCCTGCTTGGTGCTCATGCGCTTCATGAAGCCATGAGATTTGGCTCGTTTGCGCTTCTTTGGTTGGTAAGTTCTTTTGGTGGCCATAAAATGAATTTAGTAACAGTTCAAAGTATACACTAAAGATGGTTTTGAGTCAACAGTTGTGCGTTTGTGGGTATTAAGCGATATGTACTAGATTCTTAGCAATGATACTAAAAGTGGTTTACTGCTTAGTACTTAGTACCCACAGCTTATCGCCCCACCACCAATCCATCCACAGCTTTTCCACATGTTTTCCACATCGTTCTTTTCTCTAAAGTTCGACAAATTGTGCGGCTGTGTTAGAATGCACTGACACGGTGGCCTCCCCACACTGTTTGGAATTAATCTCACGTAAATTGTACCTATGAATAACCACGAGCTCTGGCAGGCGGTTTTGGCTGAACTGGAATTGTCTATTTCCAAGGCCAATTTTGTTACCTGGTTTAAAAATACGGGCATTATGACCTTCCAGCAAGGTCAGGTGTTGCTCGTGGTGCCAAACGCCTTTACCAAGGCGTGGCTGGAAAAAAAGTACCACCAAACCATCATAAAATCCCTTGAGCGTATTTCCGGCAAGCCGATCCGCAAGCTTGAATATAAAATTGATTCCCTCAAGAGCATCACCGAAAGCGGAACCGCCGCCCCAGTCAATGAAAATACTATTCCTACCGAGCCTAGTGCGAACTTTAATTCTCCACAACCCGCTTTCCGCACACCCCAACCTATTAACGGCGGTTTTTCCATCAATCCGAAGTATACTTTTGAAAATTTCGTTAACGGAAAAGGCAGCGAACTCGCTTACGCCGCCGCCCAAGCAGTAGTGAACCGACCTGGGGAAGCATACAACCCGCTTTTCATTTATGGGGGTGTGGGGCTCGGTAAAACCCACCTTATCCAAGCGGTCGGTAATGAACTCATGAAACGCAACCCCAATATCAATATTATGTATGTGAGCGCCGAGCGCTTTTCAAACGATTTTATCCGTTCGGTTCGCGAAAAAACAGCCAAGGAGTTTCAAACCAACTACCGCCATATCGATCTGCTACTCATTGATGATATTCAGTTTATTGCGGGCAAAGAAGGAACGCAGGAATCGTTTTTCCACACGTTTAACGAGTTACACCAACAGAATAAGCAGGTTATTATCACCTCCGATCGTCCGCCCAAAGCCATTCCAGCCCTCGAAGAGCGTCTGCGCTCCCGCTTTGAGTGGGGAATGATCGCCGATGTGAGCGCGCCTGACTTTGAAACCAGAATCGCTATTTTGGAAAAGAAATGCGGTGAAAAAGCCTACCCACTTGATATTAAGATCCTCGAAACTATTGCCGCTAACGTCCAAAGCAACATCCGAGAGCTTGAGGGCGCGCTTAATAAGATAATGGCGTGGCACCAACTCAAAAATACACCACCCACCATCGACTCGGTTAAATCACTGCTGCTGAGCACATCAGGCGTTTCATCGCGTCAATCACTTACACCTCGTCAACTTGTTGAGGTTGTGGGACAATTCTACAATCTCACGATTGATGAGATTTTATCTAAAAATAGAGAAAAAAAGGTGGCACTCCCACGACAAATTATCATGTTTTTGATGCGTGAAGAGCTCAAAATGAGCTACCCAGCCATTGGTGAAGAACTTGGTGGCCGCGACCACACTACCGCCATGCACGCCCATGAAAAGGTCAAAAAAGAGCTGGAAAACGACTTAAAACTCAAACAAGACATGGACTCACTCAAACAGCGCCTGTACGTTAACAATATTTAAGTTATTCACAAAGAAAAGTGTTTGTTTTGAGTGTTGGTAAGTTACAAAAATGCTAAAATAAGGGAAAAATACCGATATTTGGTGTAATAAGCGTCTGTGGACAAATCTGTGCACAAGATGTTAAAAACGAGTATAAAAATCAATAATTTACCCACAAAAACATCCACAATGGGGGTGGGTTATAAACAACCCCATCATTAATACATGTGGTTACCCACAGTAGCTGTGGAAATGGGTGGGGTCTTAATACTATACATATCAACAACAATTTGCGCTTAAATTAGCACAAATAAGCTATTTTCCCCACCATTCACAGCCCTTATTATTACTAATATATTACTATATACATATATAAAGTAACTATGAAGCTGTCCTGTACCAAAGACAATTTATCCCAAGCACTTGCACTTACGAGTGGTGTCACGGGCAAAAATATTAACCTACCTATTTTAAGCAATGTGATGTTTGTGGTGGATGATCAAAAAGTTGAACTCGCCGCAACCAACCTTGAGCTTGGTATTAAAGTGTCTGTGCGTGCAAAAATAGAAGAGTCTGGCTCGTTTACTGTGCCAGCACGGACCCTCGCTGATTACGTTGCCCTGCTTCCGAACGACAAAATCGATCTGTGGGTGGAAGGCAACGAATTAATTGTTCGTTCTGGTAAGTCGTCCACCAAAATCAAGGGCGCTTCAGCTGAAGACTTTCCAATTATTCCCCACATTGAAGGTGGAAGTGGTTTTACCATGCAAGCCGAAGACTTGCGACAAGGGTTACAACAGGTTTTACCAGCAGTAGCCAAGAACGATATTCGACCGGAACTCTCCGGTGTTTTGTGTGGTTTTAATACGGGCGGTACCCCAGGGCTGACACTTGCCGCAACTGACAGCTACAGATTGGCTGAGAAAAAGGCTCCACTCACCCAGGGCGCAGATGAAATGCGAATAATTCTACCAGGAAGAACAGCTCAGGAGATAAATCACATGCTTGGTGGTTTAGAAGGGGGAGATGGAGAAAAAAACGTGCGCATAATTGTAGGGGAGAACCAGATAATGATAACATATGGAAATGCGCAGATTATTTCTCGTTTGGTCGAGGGGCAATACCCAGACTACACTCAAATTATTCCCCAAAATTTTCAAACAACCGCGGTGGTGGATACGGCGCAGATGATAAAAGAAATGAAGGCGAGTGGTCTTTTCACTACTTCTGGGGTAAACGCGGTAACGGTTGCTGTTGAACCAGCAAACGGTAGTATAAAAATTTCTTCCACCTCTACCCAAACCGGTGAGTATGTTTCCGAGTTGCCAGCAGACATCTCTGGTAGTGAAAACAACATCTTACTCAACAATCGGTATGTGTTGGACGGCCTCAACAACATCGCCACAAGCACCACCGAGCTTAAGGTAATAAATTCGGATAGCGCGTGTGTGCTGACCCCATCAGGAGATAAAAGTTATTTATATATAGTCATGCCGATACGGCAATAAAGCATATTTTATTTTTTAACCTACCAAATATATGGAGGCCGACAGAATAGAAATGGATATTGAGCACCAACGACAAGTTGATGAAAACGAAGAACCTATAGAATTAACGCAGGTGAAAAGCCTAGGTGATAAAATTGTACAACAAAGACTCGAAGAAAACCCATATCTCTTTGCGGCAAGTTTTCTGGTGGATTTTAGAAAACTCCATAAAACAGAGGAAAGAAGAAAACTTTATGAAGGCCTAACTGAGGCACAAAAAAAGATCGTATTGGATTATTTGTCCGATGTAGAAAAACAACAACTTGTAGCTCCAAGAAAAAATCAACATTTAAGAATTGATGACGTGTTGGGTAAGGTCGATTTGGACAAATAAAAAGTAAATATAAAAGCGTGCTGAGAAAAGCACGCTTTTATATTCTATTTTTACCAATCTAACGTTCCACCAACCTGGTATTCTGTTACACGGGTTTCGAAGAAGTTCTTTTCTTTGTTGAGGTCGATCGCTTCACTCATCCACGGGAAGGGGTTGGGGGTGTTGTATTGCAGAGGGAGCCCAACGCGGCTTAAACGCCTGTCAGCGATGTATTCGATGTATTTGCGGAAACCATCCGCATTCATGCCGAAGATGCCCTTAGGGAACACCTCAGCGGCAAATTTGGCCTCTAGGTCTACCGCCTGACGTACCAAATCAATGGCGTGTGTTTGGAATTCGGGTGTCCAAAGCTCGGGCTGCTCTTCCTTGATGGTGTTGATGATGTTGATGCCGAAGTTGAGGTGTTGACTTTCGTCGCGCATGATATATTGAATTTGCTCGGCCGCACCCTGCATTTTATTTTGGCGCTGGAAGCCGAACATGACGGCGAAGCTGCTGTAGAAGAAGATACCTTCAAGAATAAGTGAAAACACCACCATGTTCTCAAGAAACTTTTGGTCGTTGGCGAACGTACCGGTTTTGAAGTCAGAGTTGAAGATGCCTTCGTTGAACGAGAGCACAAACGCGTCTTTGTTATAGATCGCATCCACCTCGCGATACATGTTAAATATTTCACCTTCATCGAGCCCAAGGCTTTCTACAATGTATTGGTATGAGTGAGTGTGAATAGCTTCTTCATAGGCTTGGCGCAAGAGGTACATGCGGCACTCAGGAGAAGTGATGTGGCGGTACATGGCGAGCACTACGTTGTTGGCGGCGATGCTATCGGCGGTGGTGAAGAACCCTAGAACCGTTTTTAAGGCCTTACGTTCGTCCTCAGAGAGCGCGGTGGGCGATTTCCACTGTTCGATATCTTTTTGCATGGAAATCTCCGTAGGGAGCCAATGGTTGGCGTTGCCGGTGTTGTAGGCTTCCCACGCAAAGAGGTGGCGCATCGGGTACAGCTGAATTACGTCGGCATCCGCTCCATTGATAACACGGCGTTTATTAATATCCACTTTTTCATCTGTCTTTGTTATAGGCATAGTATATTAAGTAAATAGCCAATAGTTCGAAGCCAATAGCCCCCCCCTGACAAACTATTGGCTATGAACTAGTTATGATTGGCACGATTCGCACGTTGGGTCATTCAGAAGGCACGCCTTGACGGTGGTGGTACCAGCTGCTTTGGCTTCGGCGGCTTTGGCAGCCATAGATGAGGCGACAGAGCTGGTGTGGTCAACCGGCGCGCTCTGTACGGGAATCGTGGTTGCCTGGGTGGCTACTGGAGTGCTTTTTGGTTCTTTCACAATATCTTTTAGCACATCTTTGCGAATATGGGTAGAGCCAAACTCCGAGGTATTCACGGTAGACTTTTCTACTTGTGAAGCGGCCAAAGTGCGCAGGTAGTAGGTGGTTTTGAGGCCCATTTCCCAAGCGTACATGTAAGCATCCGAAAGATCTTTGCCACTCGTGCTCTTGAAGTAGATGTTGATGGACTGTGATTGGTCGATCCATTTGCCACGATACGCGGCCGATTTAATAATCCATTTTGGATTAATTTCAAAAGTCTCTTTATATTTGTTGCGAACGTGTTCGGGAATTTCATTGATTTCGGCAATAGATCCGTCGTGGTATTTAATTTTAGCAAGCATTTCAAAGTCCCACAGATTGAGTTTTTTGAGTTCTTCCACGAGATATGGATTGATAACAATGAAGTCGCCCGCTTGATTCGATTTTACGTAGAGATTTTTGTAGATAGGCTCAACTGTGGGAATGCAGCCCACAATGTTGGCGGTAGTAGCGGTTGGAGCCACGGCCAAGCAGTTCGAGTTACGCATGCCGTACATGTGAATGTTGTGGCGTAGCGCATCCCAATCCATTGTGCTGGTGCGATCCACGTCGATAGCGATACCGCGCTCTTTTTCGAGAAGCGCGATGGTGTCGAGGGGCATGATACCTCGGTCCCATTTACTACCACGGAACGTTTCGTAGGCGCCGCGCTCTTTGGCTAGTTCACTCGATGCCATATAAGCATAGTAGGCCACCACCTCCATGCTGTAATCCGCAAATTTCACACAAGCTTCTGAGTCAAAATCGATATTAAGCGCGTAGAGAGCATCTTGGAAGCCGCGGATACCAAGGCCAACGGGGCGATGACGCATATTGGAGCGTTTAGCATCTTCGGTGGGGTAGTAGTTGATGTCGATCACATTGTCGAGCATGCGCATGGCAGTGGTGACCACATCGCGCACGAGCTCCACATCGTACTTACCATTGGTGACGAATTTAGCAAAGTTGAGTGAGCCGAGGTTGCACACGGCAGTTTCATTTTCGCTGGTGTTGAGAGTGATCTCGGTACAGAGGTTGGAGTTGTGTACCACACCCACATGATCTTGTGGTGAGCGCACATTGCTTGGATCTTTGAAGGTGATCCATGGGTGGCCGGTTTCGAATAGCATGCCAAGCATTTTCTTCCACAGATCGCGCGCCTTCATGCGTTTGAAAAGTTTGATTTTTCCTTCATCGGCCATCTTCTCGTACATTTCGTACCGCTCGTCAAAGCGTCGACCGTAGATGTGGTGGAGGTCTGGTGTTTCGTCCGGAGAGAATAATGTCCAATTACCGTCTTCTTTAACCCGTTTCATGAAGAGATCAGGGATCCAGTTGCTGGTATCCATGTCGTGGGTGCGGCGGCGTTCGTCACCGGTGTTTTTGCGTAGCTCAAGGAAGGCCTCAATATCATAGTGCCATGTTTCGAGGTATACACAGGCGGCGCCACGACGACGACCAGAGCGGTTGATGGCCACGGTGACGTCGTTAGCGATTTTGAGAAAAGGAATGACGCCTTGCGACTCCACGCCCGTGCCTTCGATAAAGGCGCCCGTGCCGCGGATGTTTGTCCAGTCTGTACCGATACCGCCGCTCCACTTAGAAAGCTGCGCATTGTCGGAATAGGTTTTGAAGATGTTATCAAGTGAATCGGACACCGTGTTGAGGTAGCAGCTGCTGAGTTGTGGCTTTGGTGTGCCAGCGTGAAAAAGGGTTGGAGTTGATGGAGTGTACAAGAGCTTGCTCATGATGTCGTAGAATCTGACAGTCCAATCGAATTTTTGTTTTTCATTGATGGCAGTGCCCATAGCGATGCGCATCCAGAAAGTTTGCGGAGTTTCCAATACGCGTTTAGTAGAGTAGTCGGCCACAAAATAGCGATCAAACAGTGTCTGTAAACCAAGGTACACAAACATGTCGTCGCGTTCGATCACCAGTGCCTGACTCAGCTTTTCCAAGTCAAACGCAAGGAGCCGTGGGTCGAGGCGGCCGATCTCCACACCTTTCTTAAGATTGCGAATAAAGGCTTCACGGTATTGCGAGTCGAGCTTGGAATAATCAATAACATCTGCCCCGATGAATTCTTTGTAGTTGATGTACAAAAGAAGTCGGGCGGCCACCTTGGAGTACGCGGGGTCTTGCTCGATCATCGCGCGAGCGGTCATGATGAGGGCGCGGGCCACGTCTTTGGTGGTGATGCCTTCGTAGAGTTCGGAGCGACACTGTTGGAGCACAGCTTCCATATCTACTTCTTTCTCGAGCCCCTTCACGGCGAAGCTCAGGCTGCGACGGAGTTTGTCCATTGAGAAATTTTCTGTTTTGCCGGAGCGTTTTACCACCGTGAGATCGTTCTTTTCAATTTTTTCCAGTACCTCTTTCTTTTTTTCTTCGCGCACCTTGGCATGTTCGTAGCGATACAAAATATATGCTTTTGCTACATCAAAAAATCCTTCTTGCATCAGTTCGCGCTCCACGAAGTCTTGGATATTTTCCACCGCTGGCGTGGTGTTGCCAAAAAAAGCATCCACCTGCTGGATCACGTGCTCGGTGAGTGTCTGCACCTTCACAACATCGACCGAACCACGAACTTCCTGGAATGCTTTTTGGATCGCAAGCGCGATTTTTTGCACATCGAAATCAACGATGGCGCCGTTGCGCTTTTTTATTTTCTGAACGACTCCCATATAAAGGATTGTTAATGGTTAATTGTAGGTTGTTGTTTTGCGATGCGGCATCCGCAATTAACAACCAGCAACTAACAATAAACGAATTTTCCATTTTGTAGTACGAGCGTGTCGCCCACACCTTATCTACAGCACACTATCTGACTGAAAGCCGTGCCTTTTATTACGGGCACGGCTCACGATATATTGCTCAAATGGACGTTCTTAGTATAGCACACATTAAACACTATATGTAGTGGTCAAAACTGTGGATAACCTACTATAGGTTGTTATTTTCCCAGTCGCCGCTCAGTAGTGGCATAGACTGACAGCGCTTTTTCGAATTCGTCGGTAGAGAAGTCGGGCCAGAGTCGTTTCGAGAAGAAAAGCTGCGCTTCGGCTATGTCCCACATCATAAATCCGGCAGAAAGATGCGGTTCGCCGCCCGTGCGGATTACCAGGTCAACAGGCGGTAGGTGTGCCGTATAGAGACGTTTTTTGAGCTCCTCTTCGGTCACAAAGAAAGGAGAGCTCTCGCGCGATAGAACGCGTCCGGAAGACGATACATGGCTACGCTCTACTGAGGCCTGGAGCAGTAGGCTGTTTATGGCCGTGAGCATTTCCATAGTTCCACTATAGGCGAGCAGAATGGTGAGGTGGAAGGCATCGTAGTCTTTGGTCGCGGCTACGGCGCTCTTGATGGCGGTTTTGGTTTCTTCAGGAAAGTATTTTTCCCATTCTCCCAAAACCCGAATATTCACCTTATTTTTGTGAATAATTTTGGCTTTGGCGATCTTTTTAAAGTAGCTGGTAAAGAGATTAAAAAGAAATTGAACTTCTTTATGCTCCCGCTTGGTCACATTGCCCACCGAAGCGCCCCAGAAAGTCATGTAAGGGATGCCTTTTTCTACGGCGTGAGTGAGGACTTTTTCCGTAGTTTTAGCCCCTTCCCGGTGACCGAAAAATGAGGGGAGACCCTTTTGTGTAGCCCAGCGGCGGTTGCCGTCGGGGATGATAGCGATGTGAGCGGGGAGGTTCATAAAATCGATGAGGGTTTTCATCATAACATATTTTTTTCGCAGCGACAAGAATGGCTAAATTTAAATAAAAAATGACCATAACAAGCCATTATTTGACTAATTTCTACACATCAGGCTATGGTACCTATATACGTTAATTCTTATCACAACGCATATGCAGCTACGCACCAAAGTACGCATGTTTGCACCGGGTTTGCTTATGGTATCGATGCTGCCATTTTGCCCCGGAAAGAGTATCGTATTCAAAAGCGGTAGAGTAGCGCCACCCTTTAGAACCGTTTTGGAGCGATTCCGCCGGCCGCACAAGTTAGCCGCCGCCCCAACAACGTCTACGCTCGCAACCAAACCTCAAAATGTTTCACAGTCGTCTCAAATAGCACAAACGAGCCTTCATCAAATCCCTTTCGGTTCGCTTGTATCCACGGCCGACGAATTTACAGAGCTCAAAGATGGTGAGATTTCTATTACCAACCCCACCATCCGCGCCACCGCGCCACAAGTGGTAGAGCAGCACGCCAAAGTAATATTTACCTACCAAGGGCCATCGGAGTCTACTGCGCCATTGGCAAATGGCGAAGAGCGTCGGCAAGTAGCGCTCAAGCTGCTCGCGCAGGATCTGTGCAACACGCTATATGTTTCGTGGCAGTTTGCGCCGAACCAGCGGTTGGAAGTTTTGGAAAAATATAATAATGGAAAGGCAAATTTTGAAAATTGTGGAGCGGACGGGTATACCGTTATAAAGCCTGCGGAATCAGTGACAGTGCCAGCTGTTGCCGAAGGGCAGACACACACGCTCGAGGCGCAGATTGACGCGCAGAATATGTTGAATGTATGGGCTGATGGAAAAGAAGTGTGGCAAGGGTCGGTAGAGAGTGTGATGAAAAAAATGAAGGGTCCGGTGGGACTGAGGACCGATAATGCGAAGTTGAAGTTGAAGTTTTTTGCGGCGAAATAAAAAAACCCAACTATATTGTTGTGTTTTTTTGTGGACCAGAGCGGATTTGAACCGCTGACCTTTGCTTTGCAAAAGCACTGCTCTACCAACTGAGCTACTGGCCCGTTTCGAAAATTTCAAAATCCTAATTTCCAATGTCAAATGAACGATATTGATTTTAGCAGAAATTCACAAATAAGTCAAAGGGGAGTATACTAGGAGCAGCAATTTATCAACACACAATTTATTTGCGTATGTACACACCGGAATACACCTATCTCGCCCAGATTTTACTCGCCATGGCCCTCGGTAGCATTATTGGGTGGCAGCGTGAACGTTGGGGCAAACCAGCCGGGCCGCGCACGCACGCGCTCGTGGTGGCGGGTTCAGCACTCTTCACGATACTTTCGATCCACGCGTTTGGCGAGAGTGAAGCCGCTCGTGTCGCATCGAACATCGTAGTGGGTATTGGTTTTCTTGGTGCCGGGCTTATCTTCCACCGGGACGACAAAAAAGACGATCGGGTACACGGTCTTACCACGGCAGCCGGTCTCTGGGCAGCAGCGGGAATTGGTATGGCAGTGGGCACAGGCTATTACATTCTCGCGGTCGGGTCAACGATACTCATGCTTTTGCTGCTCACTCTCGATGATAGCCGATTCAAAAAACATCACGAAGAATAAAAGTAATTTAAAATAACTCTCTGTCCGAGAGTTATTTTGTTTTTAAATAGTAGGCGCCCAGCCAGAAGAGCACGAGGGTGAGAACGAAATCCGCGCGCCAGCGTTTGAGAAAATTGAGTATATAGAGAAGCAGAACGAACGGATACCCGACAGCGACCAGCGGATTGCGCCAAATCCGTGCGTTAATAGTAGAGAGCAGTGTGTCCGCGTCGCCATCGGACGGTATGGCGTGCAGACCGCTGGCAACGCCAAGCCAGAGTAGGAGCCACGGCTCAATGCGGTTATAGGGCCTATAAAATCGAGAAAAACATACGAGACTCACGAGTGTATTGACGAGAATCGGTCCAAACGAAATAAGCAAACTTTGTAAAAATTTTTTTGGCTCCTCATGGGTAACATACCCAGCAACCTTGTCGAACTGAAATAGTTTAATTTTAAAGATTTTGACACCCGCGAGAAGGCAAAAAAGGGCGTGCGCCAGCTCGTGGAGCATGACACCGGGAGCGAAAAATAAATTAAAAAAAGTGTACATAGCAATTTAACGTGTCATTGCGAGGAGTGACTTAGGAGCGACGTCGCAATCCCTCCGTTATCAACGGTAGGTTCTGCAACCAAGGGGATCGCCACGCCCCGCTTTGGCGGGACTCGCGATGACAAGCGAGGCAAGAATCCAAAATAACATCGATAAGTCGTTTTTGAAGTACGGAACGTCAATCAGCCCGTGGACGAAGTAGGCAATCAAGAGTGAAAAAAAGATGGCACCAAGGAGACGATCGGTGTGGCGGTAGAGGCGATAGGCGATAAGCGATAGACAGAAATATAGGGTGAGAAAAGCGACGGCGCCGACGAGGCCGGCTTCGGTCCAAAAATTCAGGATGATGTTGTGTGGGTAGGTGAGTGCTTCGAGTTTGCGTGGGTTGTAATGTGGCGCTTGCACATGCTCAAAAAAGCTGCGCAATCCGCTGCCAAAGACAAAGTGGCTGGGGGCAGCCGACAGATATTCCCACGAATAACTCCATAGCGCGAAACGGTTGGTGGTGGATTGGCTTTTGGAGAGTAGCACTTTGTGCAGTGGCGGTAAAAAGAAAGCGGCCAGAATGGTGAGTACGATAATAGCGATCGATATTTTTTTCCAGCCGAGCAGAAAGATCAACACGAGCAGTCCAACCGTAATGCCAAGCCAGGTGCCGACAGAGAGGGTGAACGCAATCGAAAAGAATAAAGACAAAAGACTAAAGATTAAGATTGAGATTAAAATTTTGTTTTTTTTGCTTTTATCCATTTTCAACTCTTTCCATTTCTGAGCAATTAAGTATAGATTAATAAAAAAGATCGGTTCGAGGAAAAGGCCGACGGCGTTGGGGGAGGTAAAAAATGATGTGACACGGCCAAAGAGGTAGTCGTCCCAAAGGCTGGGCGGGAAAAAACTGCCGGTGATTTTTTGCAGAATAGCGAGTAGGCTGACAGGTAAGGATGCGACAATCAGGGACCACAGAATTATTATATTTCCCCTCCTTTCGAAGGAGGGGGTAGGTGTGGTAGTTGCCTTCACGGAAAGTGTGGGACTGGACGTAAATGATGGTAAACCCCACCCGACCTCCCCTTCGTAAGGGGAGGCGGTGAAACGTCCGACCAACATAACGAAGAAAATCATTGGTTCAAGAAAAAAGGCGCGCCAGATGCCGAGGGCGGCGAAACGGTCGACGGAGAAGAAGATGGAAATGAAGGACGAAGTAAGCAGTAAGCAGTAAGCAGTAGATAATATTTTGTGATGAGATATGAGATGTGAGATACGAGATACGTCGGTGCGGGCGTATTTGATGAGCCAGATTGCAAATATAATGCCGAAGTTGAGCTCAAGAAGCGTGGACGGCAGGGGGCCAATGGAAAAGCGAATCAGGTAGACTGGCAAAGTCGCAATCAAAATATAGACTGCCCAGGGAAATCGTTTCCACGCAAGAAAAGCAAAAATGAGACCGTATATAAGGTAAATGGTAAAAACCATAGGCGTTAAATCGGTGAATTTTCTTTTGCATAATCGGCGATTATATCAACTATTACGCGGGGGTCGTCGAATTCTTCCAGGAGTTCGGTAAGTAGTGCGGCTTCCCGATTCATGCCCATCTTTCCTGCTTCAAGCGCTTCTCGTTCCACAGTGTCGTTAATAGTTCTAGCCATACGATGGGCAAAAAGTGGATGCGTTCCTTCGTGCAATAGATCCGCTTCATCCTGACCCCTTCTTTTTAAAGAACCTTGTATATAGGCAGACAATATCTGATCAAGTTTTTGTTCAGTCAATATATCCGACTCATACCGCTCTCGTTCCTCAGCAGGTACATATAAACGGAATTTTCCCGGGATCGGAATGTCATTAACTCTCAAAAATTTTTCTAGATTGATGACGAATTTCCACTTAACCTTATCAAGCGCTTCCTGAATATTGAGGTAATGAGCGTACAAAAGTTGGGCGCGCAAATCATCAACAAATCGACGGAACATATTAATCTCAGCCGTGTCAGACTCTATGTCTGAACCGAATTTCTCTTCCAACTTTTCGTTCATCTCATCCTGGTATTCGAAGCACATTACCTGATGAAACCTTCTTCCTAAAATTTTCTCATCCAAGGCGGTGTTTAAAGATTCAACCAGAATAAAACCGCCACGTGCACCGTATTTTTCCAAAAAAGCTTTATAAGCTGGACTGATACGGTCGAGGTATGCGGCCGCTTCGTCAGCGTTGCAGCGGCCATTAAAAACTCCTGCCATCATTACAGCTCGTTTTCTATTTAAATCGGTTCTATTTTTTTCTAACGCCATCTCGCGCGCGGCCTGTATGCCTGGGTGCTCACTATCAATAGTCATACTTAGTAGCGATAGTGTTCCGGTTTATAAGGACCACCAACTGTCACACTGAGATACTCAGCTTGCTTTTTGGTGAGTGTTGTAAGTTTAACATTCAATTTATCCAGATGCAGGCGCGCCACTTCTTCATCAAGGGCTTTGGGCAGCACGTACACGACGCCTTTTTTGTATTCCCCTTTGTTGTTCCATAGAGCAAGTTGAGCGAGCACTTGGTTGGTAAAGCTGGTGCTCATCACGAAGCTGGGGTGGCCGTGCGCGTTGCCAAGATTAACGAGGCGACCACGCGAGAGTACTATGATTGATTTACCATTTGAGAAAGTAAATTTATCTACCTGAGGCTTGATATTTTCCTCTTTAACATTTTTTTGTTTTGTCAGCCACGCCATATCGATTTCGCTGTCGAAGTGGCCGATGTTACACACAATCGCTCCATCTTTCATCGCGGTCATGTGTTTACCTGTCACCACATCGCAGCAGCCGGTGGCTGTCACGAAAATATCAGCCATCGGCGCGGCCTCTTCCATGGTAACTACCTCGTAGCCTTCCATGGCAGCCTGTAGCGCGTTGATTGGGTCGATTTCGGTTACCAGCACGCGCGCACCAAAGCCACGCATGCTCTGAGCACAACCTTTGCCCACATCGCCAAAGCCGGCTACGACTACGGTTTTTCCGGCGATCATAATATCGGTAGCGCGTTTGATCCCGTCAGCGAGTGATTCGCGGCAGCCGTATTTATTATCAAACTTTGATTTCGTTACCGAATCGTTCACGTTAATGGATGCCATACCGAGCGTTCCTTTTTTCATCATCTCGTAGAGTCGGTGCACGCCGGTAGTGGTTTCTTCGGAGACACCACGAATATCGTTCATCATCTGCGGGTGTTTTTCGTGAATAACGAGCGTGAGGTCGCCACCATCATCGAGCAGCATATTCGGCCCTTTGCCGTCCTTGAATTTAAGAGACTCTTCCACACACCACCAGTAATCTTCTTCAGTTTCACCTTTCCAAGCAAATACTGGGATGCCCGCTTTGGCGATAGCCGCCGCCGCGTGGTCTTGTGTGGAAAAGATGTTGCAGCTACTCCAGCGCACGTCGGCACCGAGATCTACCAACGTCTCGATGAGCACGGCGGTCTGGATGGTCATATGCAAACAACCAGCAATGCGCGCTCCTTTGAGCGGCTTTCTGCCCTTAAAACGCTTGCGCAAAGCCATCAGGCCGGGCATTTCTTTTTCGGCTAAGATGATTTCTTTACGGCCCCAGGCGGCAAGGGTGATGTCAGCAACTTTAAAGTCATTTTTCATAGTATTTTAAATGTGAATCTAAAAAAATATATTTTATTAAATCAATAACTAATTTTGAGGAATGAAATTGGGATTCTCCCGTTGCCACTCTTTTATTTCGTCTTCCGCTCTGCCTAAATTTCCATATAGTACTAAGGCGATTCCGGACAAGAAATTCTCTTTTACACGTTTTGTGCGTTGATTTGCTTTGACGACCATCTGTGGGCTAATGGGATGTTCTGGATCTCCGGATGTGTTCCGCTGTGCTCTTTCGTGAGGCGAGTATAACGTCTCCATAGTTGCCTCCCAAGCGCTACTGTGTGCCACCTCGATTATTCTTTGTTCATACTCCAGTTGAGCTAAACTCCCATTGATAAATGCCAATATTTGTTTGGCTCTCGATAAACGCTCTGGCGAAATTTTATAGTGAGCAATGGCAGAATCTGCTTTGGCAACAAAAGCGCTGAGTAACCGTGCGTTGCGAAATCGAGGTTTAATCTCTTCAAGAATTTGCGGGTACTTATCGCGTATATCATCGGTATCTGGCAGCGCTCCTTCAGAAAGCAAGTCAACCATATCATCAAGATTGACCGTGTCAATCAAAGACGACTGCCCAAATTGCGGGGCATCTTGTTCTGGATTAGGCATATATTCAAGGGAGTTACAAATTTATTGTTTCTTATATTAGTTGCTTGTGAGTTAAAGAGATTTTTTAAAATGTATTCGACACGTATATTCTTGCTGGAAAATCATGATAAGGAAACTCGTTCCCACCAGAGAAATTGCCGCCACCACCAAAAAGAGAGCTTCAAAGGAAAACTGTTCAGCAAAGTAACCGCCGAGCGCGGCGGCGGCGGCCACACCGAAGTTAATAACGGTATCATATACACTCCATTCATACCCAATATGCTCGCGCCGAGCATAGTTGCCAAAGATAACACGCCAACTCGGGTAGGAAAGCGCTTGGCCTAGCCCGTACATAAATTGCATTAAATACAAACCAGGGAGTGAGTGAACGAACATATATCCAACTGGCACCGCGCAGATGATAAACGATCCGACAACGAGTGTGTAGAGTTCGCGACAATTACCTTTTTCCGCGTCGGTCCAGCGGCTCACGAGTATTTGGAAGCTCGCGCGAGCGAACAGAGCTACCGTGGCCGCGATGCCCACAGCCGCGATGGACGCGCCAGTGATATTCTTTAAAATAAAGACCGCAAAAATAGGTTGCACCAAACCGAAACTACTCATGATGAACAGGTCGGATAAAATGAGGGTGCGCAGAACTTTGTGCATACAAAATTAACAACGAATAGGGGCAATGAGCAATTAGCAACGAGTAACGAACAGAAGCGGGATTGTTAATTGTTATTTAAAATCAAATTCAAATTCTTCAGCGTATGTCTTCTTGTATCGCTCGGCAAATTGTTCTTTGGAAAAAGTATGGTTCTGAGTGCCGTAGCTTTCGATAGTGAAGCTGGCTGCCACGGAGCCAATTTGGCCGCAGGTTTTAAGATCTAACCCTTTTTCATATCCAAAGAAAAAGCCGGCGCGATAGGCGTCACCCGCGCCGGTGGGATCGTCCACCGAGAGTGGGGGGCAGGCAGCGACTTCTGTGACGCCGTCTTTCGTGGCAATTGCCGACCCACGCTCGCCGAGCGTCGTAATAATCATTGTGGCATGCTCGAGCATGTTTTGGGCAGTATACCCCGTTCGCTCTTGCAGTAGTTTCATTTCATAATCATTGCCGATCACGATATCCGAAAGAGCAATCATGCTTTTGAGCTCGTCGCCACTAAAAGCCGGAAGCTGTTGGCCGGGGTCGAAAACTACGGTGAGCCCTTGCTCCTTGGCCTGCTTCAAGTGATTTTTCATTACTTCTTTATAGGTAGGGCTCACAAGCACCAGAGACGGTCGGTTTGCGGGGTCGACTTTAATAGCTGGAGTGCTGTCGAGCGGGCCACCGTAGAAGGCGATAATTTGATTGTCCTCATTATCGGTGGTAATAAATGCGGAAGCAGTGGGGCGTTTTTCGTCAGTGGTAATGAGGTTCGTTGCAATATTGTTTTTCTTAAAGTGGCTGAGATAGCTGTCGGCATCGTTTCCGACTGTGGAAATGATCAGCGGTTCGCCACCAAGGAGTTTTAGATTATAGGCAATATTGCCGGCGGTGCCGCCCCAACTTTTTTCCAGCTTATCGATCATAAACGCCACGTTCAGAATATGGATCTGGTCGGGCAGAATGTGGTTTTTGAACGCATCAGGAAAATTCATGATGTGATCGTAGACGAGAGAGCCGGAGATAAGGACTGACATATATGATTCAAATTCTAAATCCTAATTTCTAAACCCTAAACAATTTGATATCTGAGTTTATGGTTTTATAACGCCACTACTGTACCAAAATAATTTACCCTTGTCTATCCATTCACGCTGTAGTACAGTACGTGCATTG
>CAYTPE010000002.1:17433-55076 GCA_964439885.1 uncultured Gammaproteobacteria bacterium | reverse complement strand
CCATTATTGCATCCGATTTAGGGTTTACCGTCACACAGGGCGAAGCGGAAGTGGCCAGCACCGAATCGGAACATGTGGAAAATTTGGAAACAGCTTTGGGAGAGAACGCCACCGTGCCGCGCCCGCCGGTTATCGTTATTATGGGTCATGTGGACCACGGTAAAACTAAACTGCTCGATACGATCCGTAGTACCAATGTGGTAGCCGGTGAAGCCGGTGGTATCACGCAGCACATTGGCGCGTACCAAACCATGTGGACCAACCCCAAAACCAAAGCCAAAACTTTTTTGACTTTTATTGACACTCCTGGTCACGAAGCCTTTACCGTTATGCGTAGCCGTGGCGCCAAAGTAGCCGATATCGCCGTCTTGGTGGTAGCAGCGGACGATAGTGTGAAGCCGCAAACAGTGGAAGCCATCAAAATTATTAAAGCTGCTGGCCTGCCACTGGTTGTCGCAATAAACAAAATCGATAAACCAGGTGCCGATGTAAAAAAAGTGCGCAGCGATTTGGCGCAGCACGATGTGCTTGCCGATGATTGGGGTGGGGACGTGCCGGTGGTAGAAATTTCCGCCAAAGAAAATAAAAATATCGATAAACTCCTCGACACCTTGCTTTTGGTATCAGAAATCAACGCCGACAAAATTAAAGCCGACCCGGCTCGTGCCGCTGCTGGTACTGTGATTGAAGCGCATGTGGACAAAGGCGCTGGCCCAGTAGCAACCATTTTGGTACAAACCGGCACATTGCATATCAACGATCCATTGGTAGTGAATGGAGAAATTTACGGCAAAGTTCGTTCACTCAAAGATTATCGCGGGCAGATGGTAAACGACGCGCCGCCAAGTATGCCGGTCAGAATTCTTGGTTTTAAAATTGCTCCGCAGGTAGGGGACGTGCTCGATGTAAACCGCCAAGGCAGCGCCGAACACGTGGATGTACGCAATAAAAAATCACAGCAGACCGGCGCCGAAAAGGTGACGATTGCCGCTGCCCAGCCCGAAGCCGGCGAAGAAGAAGGCAAGAAATCGCTCAACCTCGTTATCAAAGCTGACACCCTTGGCTCGCTCGAAGCCATTATCGGTTCGCTCGAAGCCATTAGCCACAGCGAAGTCGCTATCAAGATTATCGGCAAAGGCCTCGGTAATATTACCGCGGACGATGTATCGCGCGCCCAGACAGCTGGCGGCGTGGTCATCGCGTTCAACGTCCAGCCGATGCCGCTCGCGAGCGAGATGATTATGGCTGGCAATGTGCCGTTTTTCCAGCACACTATTATTTACGATTTGCTCGATAAGGTGAAAATTGAACTCGAAAAATTACTTACTCCCGAACTCATCACCACCGAATTCGGCAACCTTAAAGTGCTCGCTATTTTTCGAAGCGAAAAAAGTACGCAAATTCTCGGTGGCCGAGTGGAAAGCGGCAAACTGGTGAAAGATTCCAAAGTACGCGTGAAGCGCAACAACGAAATTATTGGTCTTGGTAAAATCGGTGAGCTCCAGAGTGGTAAGCAGCCAGTGAATGAAGTGCCGAGCGGCAGCGAGTGTGGCCTGAAATACGAAGGCAAATTGAAGGTAGAAGTGGGCGATGTGCTTGAGGCGTATAAAGAAGAGAAGAAGGAGAAGAAGTTGATTCTAGAAAAATAAAGACTAAAAGATTAAAAGACTAAAAGATTATGGTGCTCGTAATCTTTCAATCTTCTAATCTTCTAATCTTAAATTTACGTATATGGAAACCATCTTCACCGACGCTAATTTTCAAACCGAAGTACTCGGCTCGGATAAGCCGGTCTTCGTCGACTTTTGGGCTCCCTGGTGTGGCCCCTGCCGCATGACCAGCCCGTTCGTGGAAGAAATCGCCCATGAGATGGAAGGCAAAAATATCAAGATTGGCAAAATGAATGTGGACGAAAATCCGGCGACACCACAAACCTACAATATCATGAGCATCCCTACCTTTATGGTCTTCAAAGGGGGTCAGGTAGTCGACCAAATTGTTGGTGGTGTACCAAAAGAAAAATTGCAGGAAATGATTAACAAGCACCTCGTCTAGAGGTGTTTTTTGTTACCTTCGAGTACGTCGCTCGTATTCTTAGACAGCTTTATTTTTATTAAACGCCTATGCGCAAAAATACCACGTTATTCATTATTATCGGGGTTGTCGCGTTTGTGCTCGTGGGAGCTGTAATGGTGGGCAGCCGCCGTGTGTCGGAGCAAAAAGATCGGGCAAAGACAGCATTTGGATACGGTTTAGGTGTTGCGGATCAGTCAGTAAGCACCGTCGGAACACCCGTGCCTTCCGATGCCATGAGAGAAGCCAAGGAAATTATGCCTGTCACGGAAGAATTTTATGGTGGTTCGCGCGCTACACCCGGCATGCAGCCGTCCGATACCGGCAGCACAAATGACGTCAACGCTGCCGTTACCACTCCACGAATGGTTATCAAGACCGGGCAGCTATATTTAGTCGTCAAAGATGTTCGTGAGGCCGTCCAAAAGGTCACCGCGTATGCTAATAGTCACGGTGGTTTTGTCGTATCGAGCGAGACGAACAAAACAGGCGTTGCTCCTTATGCGAGCATCACCATCCGCATTCCGGTCGCAGTCTATGATTCCGGCTTCAGCGACGTGAAAGCGCTCGGGGAAGTGCAGAGCGAAAGTACGAGCGGTCAAGATGTAACCGATCAGTATGTTGATCTTGATTCGCGCATCAAAAATTTGCGCGCTACCGAATCACAGCTTCTCGAAATTATGAAACGCGCCGGTAAAATCAGTGACGTGCTCGAAGTGCAAACACAACTCACCTCAGTACGCGGTCAAATTGAACAAATCCAAGGTCAAATGAAATACCTTAAAGATAGCGCCGCGATGAGCAGTCTCACCATATATCTTTCCACCGATCCAAGCGCGCTGCCAGTAGTGCAAGACGATGCCGACACCTGGAAACCAATTGCTGAAATTAAAAATGCCTTCCGCAGCTTACTTGAGCTCGGTAAGACACTCAGCTACGGTCTCATATGGCTCGTGGTGTTCATCCCGCTCTGGCTCTTGCTTGTTGGTGCGATTTGGATTATTGTAAAGCTTATCAAACGACTTATCGATCGCCTCACGGGTACAACACGCTCAAACGACGTGAAATAATAGCGTGGGCGGATTGGTACTAGTTATGAGTTATTCTTTTCAATTTTTCGTATGGCCCAATCCGCCTTCCTCAACGCCATGGAGCAGCTCACAAAAGCCGCTGCCACCTTGCAACTCGATACTCATCTGCTCGCTCGGTTGAGTGAACCACACCACGTGCATCGCGCCGAGCTCACGGTCCAGATGGACAATGGAAGCACCGAAAAATTTACCGCGTTTCGCAGCCAGTACAACAACGCGCGCGGCCCGTACAAAGGTGGTATTCGCTATCATCCAAACGTCAGCGAAGACGAAGTGAAAGCACTTTCTTTTTGGATGGCAATCAAATGCGCGGTGGTGGGTATTCCACTTGGCGGGGGTAAGGGCGGCATTATGGTGGATCCAAAAAAATTATCACCCCGAGAACTGGAAAAACTTTCTCGCGCGTACGTGCACGCCTTCTACCAGCACCTTGGCCCCACCAAAGATGTACCGGCTCCCGATGTATACACTACCCCGCAAATAATGGCTTGGATGCTCGATGAATATGAAAAGCTCGTGGGTGAACACGCTCCCGGTATGATTACGGGCAAACCGCTCGCGCTTGGCGGCTCCGCCGGCCGTGGTAGCGCTACGGCGCAAGGCGGCGTGTATGTACTCCAAGGCGCCATGAAAAAACTCGGTAAGAATCCGAACGAAACAACAGTGGCTATTCAAGGGTTCGGCAATGCTGGTAGCCACATGGCCAAAATTTTATCGGGCCTCGGCTACAAGATTGTGGCGGTGAGTGATTCGAAAGCAGGAGTTAAGGCAATGAGCAATGAACAATTAGCAATTAACAATTTGGAGGCATACAAGCATGAGCATGGTTCGGTGCAGGGATTTGAAAATACTGAAACAATAACCAACGAACAATTACTCGAACTCGATGTGGATGTGCTGGTCCCCGCGGCACTCGAAAATCAAATTACTGCCGAGAATGCCGATCGTATCAAAGCCAAAGTCGTACTTGAGCTTGCTAACGGGCCAACCACGCCCGAGGCAGACGAAATTATGTTTAAAAAAGGAACGCTCGTTATCCCCGATGTGCTGAGCAACGCCGGTGGCGTCACTGTGTCGTATTTCGAACAAGTGCAGAACGCCTATAATTATTACTGGACGGAAGGGGAAGTTTTGGAAAAGCTCAAGAAAATTATGGACGACGCGTTCGAAGCGGTGTGGACCACGAAAGACAAGTATGCCATTCCCATGCGCACGGCTGCTTTTGTGCTCGCCGTTGAGCGCATCGCCGAGGCGATGAAGTTGCGCGGCGTGTAACATACATACGTTTAATCATCAAAGGCACGCGCAGCGTGCCTTTTTTGATCTTGCCGAAGAGAGAATTTTTCGCTAGAATACCGCCATTATGTTTTCCGTTTCGCTTGTCATTCCAACTTACAACGAAGCCAAAAATCTTCCCTTGCTCGTGGAAGAAATTTTTAGCGTGTTCGACACATCACTGATCGATGCAGAAATTATTTTTGTCGATGATAATTCTCCCGATGGCACCGGCGCGGTGGCAGAAGACTTGGCAAAGCGCTACCCCGTCAAGGTTATTCACCGCAGCGGCAAGCTGGGGCTCGGTAGCGCCGTCATTGCCGGGCTCAAAGCATCCACCCGCCCGTACGTGGGAGTGATGGACGCGGACATGAGTCATGATCCCATTATTTTAAACAATCTTATTACGTCACTGAGCGAATACGATATTGCCATTGGTAGCCGATTTGAAGCAGAGAGCGAGGTAGAAAATTGGGTGTGGTGGCGACGCCTGACGTCCGAAACAGGCGTTTTTTTCGCGCGTCTACTTACCGGCGCCAAGGATCCGCTCAGTGGCTATTTTATTATGCGTCGTTCGGTTATCGACGGCCTCAGCCTTACCACGGTCGGATACAAAATTCTTTTGGAAATTTTGGTAAAGGGGCACATACAAAAAATAAAAGAAATTCCTTTTAAATTTCGAATTCGCAAATTTAGTACGTCCAAATTAAGCACGAAAGAGTATTGGTTGTTTGCCAAGCAGTTGGTGGCGTATGCGGTGTATAAGATGAGAAGATTGAAAGATTAGAAGATTAACGACAACGATATGGAGGGAAAAGTATATAAAGATTTTCATGAATTGGCAGTTTGGCGCGAAAGTACTAAATTTATATATCAATAGTCTCAAACACTAATATTTTAATCTTTCAATCTTTTAATCTTTAAACACCATGCCCGAGTTGCCAGAGGTGGAAACAATACGACAAGATTTGCGCAAAAAAATTTTGAATAAAAAAATTGTCCGCGTTGTCGTGTACAACAAAAAGAGCGTGGGAGGTTTGAATACAAATTTTATTCATGTGCTCGAAGGAAATGCGATAACGGAAATTGACCGACGGGGTAAGCTCATGATTTTTCGTTTAAAACGCCCAACTGTCATTCTGACCCGCCAGTTGGCGGGGAAGAATCTAAGTCGTAAACGCTTGGATCCTTCGGGCGCTTCGCTTCCTCAGGATGACAACCGCGCAAGTGCTGTGCTCGTTCACCTCAAAATGACTGGACAGCTTATATACGTCACCATGTCATCCCCGCGCAGGCGGGGATCCACCATTGGATACACCGGATCCCCGGTCAGGTCGGGGATGACAGTAGTGGCCGGTGGTCACAAACTTTCTGAGAGTGATATAGAAAACTTACCCAATCAATGGACGCGCGTCGCGTTTGTCTTTGAAGATGGGGGAGAGCTGTTTTTCAATGACCAACGATTGTTCGGATACATGAAACTCGCTTCATCGGAAGCGGTGGAGAAAGCACTTACAAAATTTGGCCCCGAACCAGTAGTATCCCCTCCTGCCAGAGGAGGGGCGAGGGGAGGTGGGAGTTTTACGTTTGACTATTTCTCATCACTTTTCAAAAAGCGCGCCAAAACAACACTCAAAGCGATGCTCCTCAATCAAGAGCTTATCGCTGGCCTTGGCAATATTTATGTAGATGAAGCGTGCTTTGTAGCCAAAGTGAAGCCGATGCGCCGGGTGGGGAGCATTACCACTGAGGAACAAAAGGCACTCTTCAAAAGTATTCCCAAAATTCTCACACTCGCACTTCGCCATCGCGGCACCACCTTTCGTAATTTTCTTGATTCGAGTGGTAAAAAAGGCAATTATATCGATTTTCTCAAAGTATACGATCGTGATGGTGAGCCGTGCCGCCGATGTGACGGTATCATTAAAAAAACAAAAGCAGCTGGGCGCGGCACGCACTACTGTCCGCAATGTCAAAAGTAGGTGGGTCGGCCGGAGAAGGTGCCCACATATGGGACGGTGTAACGGGTTTCACTTCCAACCTATGTTATCAAACCACTTTTCAATTTCGATGAGTAGTCTTGTTGCTTCACTCGGCAGCTCCAGACCCCATGGCAACTCAAGCACTAACGGATCGTCAGAGGCGATAGGGAACTGCGTGCCTGGGAAACCGCGAGCCACAGCTTCACTCACGATAGTAAGGCGGCAGTTGAGTTCGTTGAGGGTTGTTTCGTCCATGTCCCTAATACGCGTAGTGATTTTGCTTACAATCTTCAAATAGTCTTGGGCAAACCGCTTGTCCATTAAGAACCCCCTGTTCAATTTTCTCCGGCAGACCCAGTAGTATGTGACGAAAGAAATATGCAATGCTTTCGTCACTTGCGTTTCGTTCGTTTCTAAGCTAGTATGCTTGCTATATGGAACAATTTCTAAAAGAAAGTATCGTGCAGGCCGGAGAGCTCGCCGCCGACTACTTCGTGAAAGGTGTTGAGTCGAAGACCAAAAAACATCTGGGAGATTTAGTCACCGAGGCGGATGTCGCGGTGAGTAATTTTCTTATACAAAAAATTCGCGCCGCTTTTCCGGACCATTCCATTTACAGTGAAGAAGAAAAACAAAAAGTAAATGAAGGCGCCGAGTTTGAATGGATCATCGACCCGATTGACGGCATGCGTAATTTTGCCAAAGGCATTGGTGTGTGGTGCACTATGGTGGCGCTGTATCAAAACGGGGAACCAATTCTCGCGGCTATCTACCAACCGCTGATGCGCGAATTATTTTTTGCCGCGAAGGGTAGGGGAGCCACGCTCAATGGTATGCCGATACGCGTGAACGATGTTGCGGTGCTCGACCACAGCGTCGGTTTCTGCGTGCGCGGATACAATATTGATCCGCTCCACGAAGAAAATTATCGCCGATTTATTGTGCGCCTGGCCAACGAAACGAGCGCGTGGATGCAGAATTTTGGCACCATTCTCGCGGCGTGCTATGTGGCGTCGGGTGGAGCCGATTTCTACGCGGTTAACTGTGGTATGGATTACGACTACGCCGCCATCGACCTTATCGCGCGCGAAGCGGGAGCACTGGTTACCACGTGTGACGGTAAACCATGGACGCGTGACCGACGTGATATCGTGATCGCGAATCCGAAATTACATTCAAAGATTTTGGAGATGCTTAGGTAACGTTCGATTGATTTTTACAGTAGTTTGAGATAAAATACACAAAATTACTTCGCTTATGAGCACCTATAATCCAAAAGAAATCGAACCCAAGTGGCAGAAATTTTGGGAAGAGAATAAAACATTCGAAGTCACGGAAGACAAGGCAAAGCAAAAATTTTATTCTCTCATCGAATTCCCGTATCCATCAGGCGAAGGTTTGCACGTTGGCCATCCGCGCCCGTTCACTGCGATGGACGTGGTAAGCCGCAAGAAGCGCATGGAAGGCTACAATGTTTTGTATCCCATTGGCTTTGACGCGTTTGGTCTGCCTACCGAAAATTTCGCCATCAAAACTGGTAAACCGCCAGCCGAAGTGACCAAAAAGAATATCGCCAATTTCACCCGCCAGCTCAAAGCGCTTGGTTATTCGTTCGATTGGTCGCGCCAGGTAGATACTACTGATCCCAATTACTACAAATGGACACAGTGGTTGTTTTTGCAATTTTACAAACACGGCCTCGCGTACAAAAAAAATCAGCCCATTAACTGGTGTCCGAAAGATAAAATTGGTTTGGCCAACGAAGAAGTGGTGAACGGTTGCTGTGAACGTTGCGGCACTCCGGTAGAAAAAAGAAACAAAGAGCAGTGGATGCTTGCGATTACAAAATACGCCGATAAATTACTCGACGGTCTGAAAGAAGTTGATTATATTCCGCAAGCCAAAATTCAGCAAGAGAATTGGATTGGACGATCCGAAGGTGCGAGCGTGCGTTTTTCTGTCATTCCGACCGAGGAGGAACGACGAGCGGAGGAATCCCTCTCACAACGGTCAAGCGATTCTTCGACTCCGCTGCGCTGCGCTCAGAATGACAATCGGATAATCGAAGTTTTTACCACCCGCCCCGATACCATTTTCGGTGTCACATTCATCGCCGTTTCGGCTGAACTCGCCAGAAGCTGGATTGATAATGGTTGGAAAGCTTCAAAAGAAATTGAAAAGTATATTGATGCTACTATTGCCGAGCAGAAAGTGCTGGACCGCGAGGAGAAGGAAAAGACTGGTATTGATTCTGGTCTTAAGGCCATCAATCCCGTTAATGGCGAAGAGATTCCGGTATGGATTACGAACTACGTGATGGGGGGCGTGGGTACGGGCGCCATAATGGGTGTGCCGGCACATGATGAAAGAGATAAAGATTTTGCTGAAAAATATAATTTGAAAAAAATTAATGTCGTTTGTCCTACTAAGGAGTATTGGCAAAATAAAATTTTTATTTACAGGTTAGATTTAGATAAATGGCTATATAATACAAATGAACATACTCCAAGTGCAGAAAAAGATTGGCAAATAAAAATAGATCAAGGATACAAAGATTTTAAAAACGATTTAATTAGTTCTAAAATATATTTTTACTTTGATGGTAGTGGTATTGCAATTAATTCAGATTTTCTTGACGGTCTCACCACTGCCGAAGCCAAAGAAAAAATGATTGAGTGGCTGGAAGAAAAAGGTGTGGGTAAGCGCAAAGTAAATTACAAACTCCGCGACTGGGTGTTTAGCCGTCAACGCTACTGGGGTGAGCCGATTCCGTTGGTGTATTGCGAGAGTTGTGCGAAGAATCAAGAATCAGGAATCAGGAATCACGCAATAAGCGAAGGTGAACGATTAAACCCCGGCTGGATTCCGCTCCCCGAATCCGAGCTCCCGCTCACGCTTCCCAAAGTCGACAAATACGAACCAACCGACACCGGAGAAAGTCCTCTGTCCAAAATTACCGATTGGGTGAATACTAAGTGTCCTCGCTGCGGTGGTCCGGCCAAACGAGAAACCGACACCATGCCAAACTGGGCCGGGTCGAGTTGGTATTTCCTGCGTTACGCCGATCCGCACAATGACAAAGAGTTCGCGTCGATGGATAAACTTGAGTATTGGATGGGACCGAAACAAAACCAGGGGATTGCCACGTCGGCTCGTACCTCGCCTTCTCGCAATGACAATACGGGCGGGGTAGACTGGTACAACGGCGGCATGGAGCATACCGTGTTGCATCTTTTGTATTCTCGTTTTTGGAATCAATTTTTGTTTGATATTGGTTTAGTTCCGACACGTGAGCCATACAAGAAAAGAACTTCACACGGTCTTATTTTGGCTTCAGACGGCGAGAAGATGAGTAAGAGCCGTGGCAACGTAGTCAATCCTGATGAAATGATTGAGCGCTTTGGCGCGGATGCGTTGCGTACCTATATTATGTTTATGGGGCCGTTTGACCAGCCGGTGGCGTGGGATACAAATGGATTAGTCGGAGTGCAGCGCTTTTTGGAAAAAGTCTGGAACCTTCACGAGAAAGTGATAGACGATGGTTCGTCTGTCATCCTGAGCCCCGTCACAGGGGTGAAGGATCCCTTGCCTAAAACAGAAAGGGATTCTTCGGTCGCTGCGACGCTCCCTCAGAATGACAGGTTGTTATCCAAGCTACATCAGACGATTAAAAAAGTTTCCGATGACATAGAAAAGATGTCGTTTAACACGGCGGTTGCGAAAATGATGGAACTGGTAAACGAAATGTCGCGTGAAACGAAAATATCACCTATCGCTTATCGCATATTAGTTCAACTACTTTCGCCATTCGCCCCGCACATGTCTGAAGAACTCTGGAGCATTCTCGGCAACAAAGAAAGTATTTCCAAATCAGAGTGGCCGAAGTATGACGCCGAGCTTGCCAAAGAATCAACCTTCACCATCGCCGTGCAAATTAACGGCAAAGTGCGCGATCAAATTGAGATTGATGCCAATGCATCCGAAGATGCTGTGAAGAAACTGGTGCTCGAGTCTGAGAAAGTACAAAAATGGCTCGAAGGCAAGGAGCCGAAAAAGATCATTTATGTGAAGGGAAAGTTAGTCAGTGTCGTTGTTTAAATTATATGAGCTCAGACAAAGGCGGAAAAGCAATGTTTGATTCCCAATTCCTTCAGGGTGTGCCAGAAGGCAAGATTGAACCTGTCTTGCCAGTAGAGAAACCTAATTGGGATGTAGAAGTACAAGGCGAGCCGGTAGCTTTATTCACGCAGAACGGAGAAAGGCTTCAATTTGATATGGCAGCTTTTTTGAGGCGCATTGATGAAGCATTTAAAACATGCGATGATGGAACTGTGGAGATCGTCATACCTTTTCACGTGCTAGAAGTCCTCTTCTCTGTGTCCGACCGAAGCCAACATAAAACAGTAGAAGAGGTAAGCGAAGAAACCGGAGGTGCGCCCGAAGAGATCCTCGAGCAGTTTTGCGCCGTTGTAGCCAAAACGTGGGCCGAGAAACTACGTGCCGTACACTACCTAGACCTTGAAGCAACCGTACGCAGTAGTGATGATCCGCACGAGGATGGTTTTATGATAGAGTTGGGCGTACACAAGTCAGGTGCCAAAAGTTAACCACTATGCCCCTCGCCGACAACCAATTCATCGTTTTCGATAGCGCGAAAAATTTTTCTTTTTTGCTCAAAATTATTTTGGGCTTCGCGGCGTACGCGGTGCTCTACTGTGTATTGTTTGGTATAAGCGTAGGCCACCCCGAACCGTTCCAAAATGCTGTGGCGCAACATTTCTTCTCTTTTATTTTTGCCATTCCAGCATATGTGGGCGCGCTGTTTGTGTTGGCCTTTTTTGGTTTTATGATATGGCAACCATCCTATATAATGGAGATTACGCCCGATGAAATTAAAATTGTAAATCGCAAAGGTGTGGGTACGTCTATTCTCAAACAGCAGGTAGAATGGATAGAACTGCGCGAGCAACGATTTGCTAACTCCGCCGGCTACATGGTGCGCGTTGAATCGCCCGGCCAGCGGTTTTATTACCTTATCGACAAAGTTACCAGTGTTGTCCCCATGCAGCAAAAATTTGGGGAGATGGGGTATGTGATGAAGAAGAATGTTTAATTATAAGTGTAAGATATGGAACGCTCACCATTACAAGGCCATCAAGTAGTTTGCAGTGCTTTAATAGAAAAAAACGGAAAAATTTTAATTGTTATGTGTCCTCGTTTTAAGGTGTGGCGAGTGCCCGGTGGTCGAGCAGAATGGGGAGAAAAAATTGAGGAAACGTTGATTCGGGAAATGCAGGAGGAAGTTGGAATTACTTTTTATAACCCGAAGTTTATCGGTTGGGGACAAGATCAGCAATTTCATGTAAAGAACCAACAAGAAACATCTCGACTTTTAATGTTCTTTCATGTTACAACCGATGAAGAGGTGAGGCTTGATCCGGATGAAGCAGAGGATTCGCGTTGGGTTACGTTGGATGAATTAAAAGTTTTAGAGAATAAAGAAGGAGCTCTTACCGATTTATTTAAAAGAAATCCTCATTTAAAATTTTAATATGCGCATCACCAAATTCGGCCATTCATGCTTGCTTGTGGAAGAGGGGAATGCGCGCATACTTCTTGACCCCGGCAGCTATTCCACGCTTCCAGAGCTCGAAAATATTGATGCCATTTTGATTACGCATGAGCATCAAGATCACTTCGACGTGCCATCGATCAAAAAAGTTCTAGAGAATAATCCTGAAGCGCGGATTTTTACCAATAGCGATATCGTGGCGAAGCTGGCAGCGGAAAATATAAAAGCTCTCGTGCTGGAAGATGCGCAATCGACCGACGTCAAAGGTGTGCGTGTGGAAGGGTTCGGCACGCAGCACGCGCTGATTCATCCGGAAATACCTCGCCCCAAAAATACCGGGTATATGGTTGCTGATAAACTATTTCAACCCGGTGATTCATTTTTTGTGCCTTCAAAACCAGTCGAGATTTTGGCTTTGCCGGTGGTAGCACCGTGGTCCAAAATAAGCGAGGTGGTAGATTGTTTGCAGGCGATAAAACCGCGCGTTGCTTTTCCTATTCACGATGCATTTCTTAAAGCAGGTGCTCATCCATTTTATAAATTGCCGCAGATGTTTGCCGAAAAGCAAAATACACAGTGGGTTGTTTTAATAGAGGGGGAAGCTATTGATGTGTAAAATTCTGTTAGATCAGATGGACAATAAATTATGCATTTGAACTCGAACCAGTTTATCGTGCGTGAAAACAACGCGTCAGTAAAATTTACTGGTTTATTAATTATTGTGCTTTTTTTGTTGGGACTTGTCGCTGGGGTGTGTATACCATGGCTGCGCTTTGAGTTTAATATATTTATCTGTTTATGCCTACTTTTTGGCGCCATGTATGTGTATGATGTGCTCAATCGAATTACACTTGAGATAAATTTTGAAAATATCATCGGAATAGTACGAGGGAAAACCATTTACACTGTGAAAAAAAATGATGTAGAGTATCTAGAGGTAAAAGAAATGGTATTACCAACAACGATTGGAAGGGTGACCACTACCAAACGGTATACCTTTTTAAGAGTCGAAGCTCCGGGTTTAAGATTTTATTATTCATTCAGTAAAAAAGATATTCCCCGTTTACAGCAGATTACGTCAGAAAATGAATACGATCTAAGAATAGCGTAAAGTATGAAGGAGGGGTTACAGACGATAATCAACAGCAAAAGCAAAACGTTCCTTGCGTTTTGTTTTTGTTTTATCGTCGGATGTAGTGGCGCGTCGTTTTTTGACCCGCCCGCCGGGCTTGATTTTTATTTTTTTATTTTACTTTTCGTTTGTGCGTTTTTTGCGATAATCGGGTGGCACAATCACCTCGCTCGATTCCTTATTCTTAATTCGTTATTCCTTATTCTTGGCATATGGCGTTTCACTCTCGCCATTCCTGATTGTTCCGACCCGAGCGTGCTCTGCAGTTACAACGGCCACACCGTCACTGTCGTTGGGTGGGTCAGTGAGGAACCGGATAGGCGCGTTGATGGGGCGAGGTATACGCTGTCTGTTACGTCCATCATTTCTACTGTCATTTCGACCGGAGCGCAGCGTAGTGGAGAAATCGCTTTACCATTCGGTGTAAGGGATTCCTCGACTTCGTCCGCGAGGACTTCGCTCGGAATGACACGTGATGTGAGTGGGCGGATATTAATCACCACCCGCCTGTACCCCGAATATCACTACGGCGATACACTCGCCATTACGTGTCGTATTCAAAAACCAGAAAATAACAACGAAGGAACGTTTCGGTATGATAAGTATTTGGCGCGGTATGGTGTATGGTCAGTATGCGCTAATCCGCTCATTGTCATCCTGAGTGATAACGAAGGATCCCTTGTTTCAGATAAGCAAGAGGGATTCTTCGGGGGTGTAAACCCCACTCAGAATGACAGTTGGTCGCCGATACGGGATGGTATGATAAAAATTTTTCATCTCAAAACCATCGTCCAAAATCAACTCAACCATTTATGGCCGGAGCCAGATAGCAGCTTCATGGCCGGTATTTTATTTGGCAGCAAAAGCGGATTGCCAGCAGACATTTCCGATGCTTTCAACAAAACCGGCGTCACGCATATCATTGCCGTATCGGGGTTTAATGTCACTATTATTGTCGTGGCGCTTATGTTTCTGCTTATTCGCGTAGGATTGTATCGACAACAGGCATTTTGGGTGGTCATCGGATTTATTGCTGTATTTGTGTTGTTCACTGGTGCCACCGCGTCGGTAGTTCGCGCCGGCGTAATGGGAATTTTGGTTTTGGTAGCGGGGCAGCTTGGCAGATTATCACGTATCACGAACGCGCTGGTATTCGCTGCCGCTCTCATGCTCGCGTTTAATCCGTATCTGCTCGTGTGGGACGCGGGGTTTCAACTATCCTTTTTGGCGACGATGGGGCTGGTGTACATTTCACCAATTCTTCAAGCTGTCATCCTGAGCTCGCCGCGGCGAGCGAAGGATCCCTCCGGTCTAACACAAAAGATTCTTCGTTTCACTCAGAATGACAGTTGGGTAAGCGGTCTATTCGAAACGTTTCTACAAACACTCTCGGCCATCATCGCCACCCTGCCACTCATTTTATACGAGTTCGGCCGACTTTCTATCGTCGCACCGCTCGTGAACGTGCTGGTTCTCTGGATCATTCCCTGGCTCATGCTCGGCGGGTTTGGGTCGATCGTCGTGAGTTTCGTCTATTATCCACTGGGGCAATTGCTGGCCTGGGTTACCGGCATTGGCTTGAAATACGTGCTGTTTGTGGTAGAATTTTTTGGACGACAGAGTTGGAGCGCACTGGAGTGGCATTTGCCGCTGTGGGGGATGGTGGGGATGTATGCAGCGCTAATGTATGGGATCGCCAAGATAAAAAAGAAAATAGAAAATGTAAAAGATGCGATTTAAATTTTAAAGTTATTGTATGATGGAGGGTAAAAATGATGTAAAATATCGGTCGTACGTGTATGCTTTGAAAATAATAAAATTTATTGATATTCTTGACCGAAAACAATGGAGTGTCGAAGTTATATCCAAGCAATTATTGCGTTGCGCAACAAGCATTGGTGCAAATATAATCGAAGCCCAGGCAGGAAGTTCAAAGAGGGATTTTACTAATTTTTTAAGTCACGCATTGAAGTCAGCAAATGAGTGCAAATTTTGGCTTGGACTATTTCGCGATTCAGGTAAATGTGATACGAAAGAAGCCAATGGCCTGCTCAACGAAACAGGTGAAATCGCAAATATTCTCGGAGCCAGCATCGCCACACTCAGAGGCAAGCGCAAACTTTAGATTTTAAACAGAAATTTTTATCTTTTCTTTTTTCAATTTTATTTTTTCCTGTGACCAAAAAACTTCGCATCCTCGACTCCGAAGAGGGCTACAACCTCGCGGCGAGGAACTACGACAAAAAAGAAAAGTATCTCAATAGTTTTGAAAAAGGGCAGCTACTACCTCTACTTGGCGACGTTTCCGGTAAAAAGATTCTTGATGTTGGTGCCGGGACAGGGCGGGTGAGTGTGTTGCTCGCAAAACTTGGCGCGGAAGTGGTTGCGTTGGATGTATCGGCGCAAATGCTCGAGAGGTTGAAAATTAAAAGATTTAAAGATTGTAAGATTGAGACAGTTGTCGGCGATGGTGAAAATTTGCCGTTTGAAAATAATTCTTTTGACGTTGTAGTCGCCGCATTTTTTATCGTCCACCTTAAAAACCCAACGCGATTTTTTGATGAAGCGTATCGCGTACTCAAGGATGGGGGAACGCTCGTTGTCACCAATATTAATCAAAAAGAGCCGCCGGAAGTGGAAACGAAAGAGGGGAGTATTATCATCGAATCGTATTATCACCGACCCGAAGAAGTGCGGGAAATTGTGGAGAGTTTGGCGTTTGGAATTGAAAAAGAAATTTTTGTGAAGGAGGGCGACAATTGGGTAAATCAGATTTTGGTTTGCAAGAAGTAACTACCCCACCCGTGCCCTCCCCTAAAAGGGGAGGGAGAAAGCCTGCCTGCGCAGGCAGGGGAGGGGTTGCGGTTCGTCAATCTGATCAAGTTGCTACATTCGGGGCAACTCACAATACGCAATGTGTGAAACATAAGATAATTATCATCTCCATTGTAATTGTACTCGGCATCATCGGGGGGATTTTTTATTACACGCGTGCCGAAGCATGGCGCCACACGTTCCATGTGACGTTCCTCAATATCGGCCAAGGCGACAGCGCGCTCATCCAATTTGCCGACGGCGAGACGATGCTGGTTGATTGCGGGCCGAATTCGAAAGTGCTCTCTGAGCTCGGCAACAATCTTCCATTTTATATTCACACCATCGACTATGTGCTCGCTACGCACCCCGACCTTGACCATTACGGCGGGTGCGTGGATGTACTCCGGCGGTACGATGTGAAACATATCATTGTCAACGGACGCACCAAACAAGATCCGTATTATAAAGAGTGGGATAAAGCAATGCGCGAGGAGACGTATGAGGGCGCGCAGCGAAACGACCACCCCTTCATCCCCTCCTTCTTAAGGAGGGGGCACCCAGTACCGTCCGAAATTATTGTGATGAAAGCGCCGCAAACCTGGACGATCGCGAGTTCGACACTGCAGTTTTTGTCTCCGGATGAGTCACTCAGTCTGAAGGCCGCGGCTGACGATAGCAATAATTATTCAATCGTCTTTAAATTGACGTCTCCCACCCCCTCCAACTCCCCCTCGGGTTCCGACACTGTCGGTACGGAATCCCTTCAGGACAGGGGGAGTGGACCAAAGACGTTTTTATTTACCGGTGATATGGAGGTGCCGCTGGAGGAGGCGTTGATTCAGAAATATTGCGCGACGGCGGTGTCATCAACGGGTGTAGGGGCAGAAAATTTTCTACCCCTACAATCGACAAATTGTCCCACCCTCCAATCCGACATTCTCAAAGTCGGGCACCATGGCAGCAATAGTAGCAGCGGCGAAGATTTTTTACGTTTTGTGAAGCCATACATTGCCATCATTTCGGTGGGCAAAAATAAATTTGGCCATCCATCCCTGCGCGTGATGAAACATCTGGAGCGTGTGGGTGCCAAGATCTTGCGCACGGATGAGGTAGGTGATATTGTAGAAAAATGATTTCAACACTATGCGTGTTATTATCTCAATAGTCTGCTTAGCGGCTGCCACCATTCTTCTCTTCGGCACTCACTCACAACTAGCACATATTCCAAAAGTTGCTGCGATTGATTGTCCGTATTTAGTTGAAAATCCTTTTGCTGCTACAAAGTATTTGTGGGAGAATAAAGAAAAGGCTTATGCAGCTGACCCCATTGATGCTCTTCACTGTCCGCTTTCTCCGTGGTATTATGTTCAAAAACAATTAGCGGCGATGCTCATTGCCATCGGATACGGCGCACTCTATTGGCCATTTATCATTAGTCGGTACAAAAGATTTTTTCGATCTACTCATATCGTTACACGAGGAGTATATAGCACGCTCGTTCTGCTCCTCTATGTATTCTCCACCGGCATCTTATTAATCGGAGCGATTTCCATTCCATTTGCTTATGAAGGTTTTTAATCAAGTTATCGGTATATGCGTATTCATGCTCGTTTTGTGGAGCGCAACAGCGGTCCGGGCAGCTGACATTCGTACCGACACCGATGGTGACGGTCTTTTTGATGACGACGAGGTAACCTACTTCCACACCGATCCGCTCAAGGCTGACACCGATAGCGATGGATATGACGACAAAACCGAGGTGTATAATGGCTATGATCCGCTTGGGGTAGGCCGCGCGCCCACCAGCAGCAAACATGTGCTCGTGAATCTAGATAACCAGACACTCACATACTATTACAACGACTTCGCGCTCGGCTCGTTCGGTGTTTCCACGGGGTTACCCATCTGGCATACACCGGTCGGGGAATTCAAAATTTTCGCCAAGAAGCCGGTGGTAAACTATACCGGCGCCAATTATAGTTACCCCAATACCAAATGGAATCTAGAATTCTATCCGCACGTGTATCTGCATGGCGCCTACTGGCACAACCAATTCGGCATCCGCCCCATGAGCCACGGGTGCGTGAACATCGCCTATAAAGATGTGGAAGGGCTGTATAAATATCTTGATATAGGCAACGTTGTGCAGGTGACGGGCAAGACACCGAAGATGGTGCCAGTGGATCAGCGAGTGGCAATCAAAAATGAGTAAAATATGAGCATATCTAAAAGCGGAGAAATTTTTTTGGATCGTCGAGAAAGGTGGGCGCGCCTAGCGCGTAAAAAAATTGAACGAGACAAAGTGGTAGATAAAGAAAAAAATACGACTGAATTTTTTTATCACTTTAAAGAGTTTATTGAGGTGAATACGACCACAGGAAAGCTCAACGAGCTGCGTGAACGTATGCGTGAAGCTTTGGCGCGGCACCAGGTGCCGGCATTTGCGGACGCTCTGCGCTTATTTGTTGTAGAAGCCGCCGGTGAGAACGCCCTCGAAGTCCTCGATTTATCTGTAGAACGACTTAGCCAGCTCGATTTGCAGGTGCTTTTTGATGAGCTGACTATGGCCGGCGACGAAGAACCGGATACTGAGCCGTTTGATGATGTTTCTTCCACATAGTATGTCAGTAATTAAAAGAACACATATGGAGTGTTCTTTTTACGCATACCAATATAACAAAACTATTGGCAGACACCAGAGTGGCGGTGAAAGATTAGTAAAATCTTTTATCTTAGCCAAAAAATCCGATTGACAAAACGCCCTTTTTGTGGTATACTATAGGGGTATTTAATTCATTAATTACACATATGTCAAAAGGAACTGGAGAAATGCAACCAGGTTTTAGTAATATTAAATTAGATGAAGATAAAGAGAGGCAACGAGAAGGCGAGCGGGCGGTAACGAGAATGCACGAAAGAGATGCCGAACTCGCCATGGACAGAACAGCGCGAGCGGAAACAGCGGCTGTGCGCGCTCAAGAAGAGCGTGGAACAAAAGAGAAAAGACATGATGCCGCGGTAGCTGTAGACCGTGCCGCAGCCCGCAGAGAGCTTGATGCGGCAGAGGATAAATTACGAAGACTGCAAGGCCAAGAGCTTCACCTACGCGACAGAACAACCCGTGAACCGAAGTTTGGTCGCAGAGATGTCTCTGAACAAGAGTCACGTTTGGAGGAAAACCGGACCCAGCTTAAGGAAATTCAAGAAGAAATAGCAGTCGTGAAAGACAAGATTGCAAGAAATAAACGAGACCTCGGTATTAGAGAGTAAACGCGTCTTGACAGCCCCGTAAAAATACCGTATACTTGCATTATAAAGAACACTTATATATAAGTGTTCTTTTTTATTGAACATACGGACTTACGAAACGTACAGAAGTACGAAAGCTACGGAAAGTGTGCTATACTATATTCGCTTCCGTATTTTCGTACTTTTGTACGGTCTGTACTTCTGTATGTTCAGATGGAATTAATCATATAACTAACTGTATGAGTGAAATAACAAAAGCAATTCAAGCATTGTGTGACGAAAAAAATCTTTCCTACGATGCTGTGATGGAAACAATCGAAGCCGCGCTTGCTGCCGCGTACCGCAAGGATTTTGGCAACAAGCAACAAAACATCAAAGTAAAATTCGACCCCGACACCGGCGATATGCAGGCGTGGGATGTGAAGACGGTGGTGGAAGACATCGCCGAAGACGTGCTTGAGAAAGCACAGGAAGAACTCTCCGCTCGCCGTGAAAAGGCGCGCGAAGAAGGTCGTGAGCTCATGGAAGAAGAAATGGCCGATTTGCCACGCTTCAACCCCAAAACGGAAATCATGCTCACGCAAGCTAAAGAAATAAAAAAGAACGCCAAAATTGGCGACGTGCTCGAAATCGTTTTGGAAATCCCACACGATTTTGGACGCATGGCCGCGCAGACCGCGAAGCAAGTGATTATTCAGAAAATTCGTGAAGCAGAACGCACCATGGTATTTGGCGACTTCAAAGGTCAGGAAGGCCAGCTACTGCTCGGCACGATTCAGCGCGTGGAAGGCCGCAAGGTGCTCGTGGATCTCGGTAAAGTCACCGGCATTGTTCCTTCCGACCATCAGCTCCCGAGCGAACACTACCGCCCGGGCGCCCGCATGAAATTTTATGTGGTAGCCGTGGAAATGACGAGCCGTGGACCGGAAATTTTGCTCTCGCGCGCCCACAACGGCATGGTGAGTGAAATCTTTAAACAAGAAATCCCCGAAGTGTCGAGCGGCGTCATTACCATCAAAGGCATTGCCCGCGACCCTGGCTTCCGCTCCAAAGTGGCAGTGGCGACCGATGACGAATCCATCGACCCCATCGGCTCCTGCATTGGTCAGCGTGGTAGCCGTATCACCACCATCATCGAAGAATTAGGCGGTGAAAAAATTGATGTTATTCAATACAGCGATAACGCCGAAGAATATATTCGTCACGCTATTTCGCCAGCAAAAGTAGCTACAGTGGAAATGGATGACGCGACCAAAACCGCTCGCGTGATTGTACCGACCGAGCAATTCTCTATTGCCATTGGCCGAAGCGGACAGAATGTTCGCTTGGCATCGCAGCTGACCGGTTGGAAAATTAACGTGATAGAAGAAGGTAAAAAAGACGGTGAGCCGAGCGAAGAAGGCATGGTAGATAACGATGCCGCTCCCGCGGAAGCAGCCGTAGAAACTTCTGAAGAAAGTGAAGCCTAAAATAATTTAATCTTCAACGCGCAATTATGTAGCAGTCACACTGTTCTTCATCGCGCGTTGGCACGCGACTATTCTCTTATGCTCGGAAATATTTTTCACGTCGTTTTGTATCAACCAATCTTCAATCTGTTTATCGGTATCTACAACGTGATACCGTATCATGATGTAGGTGTCGTCATTTTGCTCATCACCATCCTCATTCGGCTTATTCTGTACCCACTCACCTCCGCCTCGATTAAATCGCAAAAGTCGCTGCAAGAAATGCAGCCGAAATTGGAAGAGATCAAACGGCAATTCCCGGACGATAAACAAAAGCAGGCGCAGGCCACCATGGAGCTGTATAAAAATAATAAGGTCAACCCGCTTGCTTCGTGCTTGCCCATGCTTTTGCAGCTTCCCATTCTCATCGCTCTTTTCTACGTACTACGCGATGGGCTTGCTTCCACCAATTTGGCACAAAATCTCTATCCGTTCGTGCATAACCCCGGCACAGTGAATCCTATCTCACTTAGTGTGTTCGATTTGAGTAAACGGAGCATTGTGCTCGCAGTGTTGGCTGGTGCCGCCCAGTTCGTGCAAACCCGCATGCTCAGCCGCAAGAACCCGCCGGCCGCGGCGGATAAAGCCAAAGGTGCCAAGGACGAAGACATGCTTGCCACCATGAATAAGCAAATGATGTATACAATGCCCATAATCACTGCTGTAGTCGGTATTGGATTCCCGGCCGGCCTCACACTCTACTGGCTGCTCACCACACTGCTCATGGTTGGCCAGCAGTATATTTTGTTCCGGCATAAAGATAAAAACGACGCCAAACCGACAGTAATCGAAGGGCAGATCGTCAAATAGTGAGTATAAGCTCTCAAATCTAAACACTCAATACTAAACCAGTTCGAATAACTAAATTTCAAAAATCATTCATGTTCACATTTTACGATATTTGAACATTCATATTTGTTTAGAGTTTAGAAAATGAGGGTTTAGGTCTGTATCTCCCTATGTACATCAGCCTTCATCAACTCACAAAACTTCCTGTCTTCACCCAGTCCGGTGTCAAAGTGGGCACTGTGCATGATTTAGAAATAGATGTGGAGACGCACGCGATTCGACATTATATTGTGGAACACGGCATTCTCGGTAAAGATTATTACTGGGTGGCGCCGGTGCAAATCCAATCGATTGATGCGGAGAAAATCATTGTGGTGGATGCTATTGTCACCGATCCGGAATTTAAAATAGCCAAAGGCGACGCTCCACCCGCCGCGCCAGTGGAAGGAGTTACTCCTACCCAGCTAACAAAAACTTATGGTAGAACACTATGAAAGAGAACCTCATAATACTGAGGTCGCCATAACCGCTCGAGGAATTCCCGGCACCGAAAGCTACGCGCCCGAAGTAGCCGCGGGGCGCTACACGCGCTTTCTGGAGCGGGGCGAGGCGGAACTCAAGGTGCGCAGACTCACGGAGGAATTTGGCATCTCCGGAGCGCTCGAAACGGCGCGCAAAGAAATGGAAGCAGAAAAGCGTGCCGAGCTGACAGCGCAGGCGGTCGTACGCTCAGAGGATGTGGCTGATCCAATCGTCCGGGCGGCTATCGAACATGAGGTGGCGGAATTTGTAAAAGCGGAATTTGCCGATATCGCCCGCATCGAAAATATTCTCATAGAAAATCAAAATAAATTGCTCGTGGTAGCAGACGCGGTGCCGCCATCTCTGGCGCGCATGGAAGATGTGGCGGGCGCCGAGCAGTATTATATGATCACCAGCGGTACGCGGGAAGAAAATGAAAGTGCTATTTTTGCCGAACTCACTCGCTATGGCGCGAAGTCGCGCCCAGCATATTCGCACCAACTCGACGGAGCCATTCGGCATTACGATGAAAACCAGTTTGTTGGTTGGCGAGTAGACATTAAAGGAAAAACTTTTTTCTTCTTTTTTAACGGTGAAGACATCGCTCCTGGCGAACCTAAAAAATCTGAGCCTACTGAAGCCGCATCATAGCCTATAAGCCCCGCACGGGGCTTTTTTGTTTTGCGGCGCTCCCCTCTGGCGGGTATTTATCTTTTTGATATACTACGCCCATGACGCATATCGATATTGAAAAGGCCGTAGTCAAAACATTGAGTTATTTTTCGCTCTTCCACTACCCACTCACCGGCGAAGAGCTTTTTTCGTATCTGTGGCAGCCCGGCGCAGTGTCGTACGATGAATTCAAAATGTGGTTATTACATTACCACGGCAGCGCGTTCACGCAGGCGGACGGATTTTATTTTTTGTCCGGCTACGCGCCTGACGTGTGGATTCGCCAAAGCGCGGTGGCGTATACCGAACAAAAAATTCGTCGAGCGCTCTTCGGATCAAAACTCATTCGCTGGATTCCGGGGCTGCGCGCCATTTTCGTGTGCAACTCGGTGGCTATGAGCATTGCCACCATGGGCAGCGATATCGATGTGTTCATCGTCACAAGCCCTGGCCGCACGTGGTGGGTGCGATTGCTCGTGACGCTTATTTTGTCCGTGGCACGATTGCGTCGACACGGCAACCATATTACCGACCGTCTTTGCCTCTCGTTCTACAGCGACATGGACCACCTTAATATGGCATCGGTGGCGCTTGGCGCCGATGATATTTACCTCGCGTACTGGCTCGTGCAGCTGGTGCCGGTGTGGGATCCGGAGGGTATAGCAGTACAGATTGTTCAGGAGAATGAGTGGATGCATTCACTTGTGCCGAATGCGGTCCAAGTTCATAGTTCACAGCCAATAGTTCATAGTGTGAAAGCTCGATTGTTGAGTGGGCGAGTCGGTAGTTGGTTAGAAAAGGCAGCGAAAAAAATCCAACTGCGACATATCAAAAAAACGTCGGTTGGGAAAAATAGACCTACTTCGAGCGCGGTGGTGATAGAGGATGGGTTTTTGAAGTTTCATGAGACGGATAGGCGAGCAGAATATAGGGACGCGTGGCTCGGAATTACGAGAAGTTAAAATCACCGATTAAGCAGCGGTTAAATTATTAAACTGTTAAATTGTTGAGGCCGGTACATGAAATGCTAACAGTGCAGCAATGTAACATTTAAACATGAAAAAATCGAATTTAAAAAAAGCAATATTCTCTCTGACGTGCCTGCTCATGTTTGCATTGCCGTGGCAAACCCGTTGGCAATACGCGCCCGCGACGATCAACGGGAATTTTTGGGAGTATGGCAGCGAAAGTTTGTACGGCACGGAATTGCTTTTGGGCGTCATTATTATTTTATTACTTATTTATTTTTTCCGAAATGCTGAACTAAGAAAAAATATTTGGAGCGGAGAATTTTTCTTTAAAAGAAAAAAATTATTATATTATTATATTGTTACATTGTTATATTTTGTTTTGGAGATCGTAATGAGTCAGAGTTGGCGGATGTCATTGAATTGGACGATACATTTGGTTGAAGCGGTGGGGGTGGCGGGAGTGGTTATTGTTATGAGAGCTTCGATACCCTCCCCTTACGAAGGGGAGGTGTCCGCCGAGGCGGACGGAGGGGTCGGTGATGTGACAACCACCCCCTTCCCCCTCCTTCGTAAGGAGGGGGTGACGAACCGCTCTGCTTTTGTTGCTTCGTTTTGGCTCGGCGGCGTGGTGCAGGCGCTCCTCGCTCTGTATCAATTTTTTGTTCAGCAAGTGGATGCCAACAAATGGCTCGGCTTGGCGTTTCACTCTGCCAAGCAACTTGGGGACTACGCCCTCGAAGTGGGGGATCAGCGGTGGCTGCGCGCTTATGGTAGTTTTGGTTCACCGAATATTCTGGGCGGGTTTTTGGCAGTATGTTGGCTGCTGGGGTTGATTCTGTATCTCAGTTTGCTCAAGGCAGAAAAATATCGGGCGGCGTTGCTTGTGACTATTGGAAACATGGTTGTACTTTCCGGCCTTATTGTATCATTTTCTCGCAGCGCGTGGATTGGGGCGGTAGCGGGTTTGGCTACAATTTTGACAGTGATTTGGGCGCACAGCCGTGCGCCCCTACGCCAATTGGCGAAACAAATTGTTTTTTCTATCGCAGTTATTCTTATTTTTTTCTTTTCTCTTCACCCTCTCTTCACTGCCCGCGCGCTTAGCGAAGGCAGGCTGGAAGCTAAATCGATTAATGAGCGCACAACGCAATACACGCAAGCCCTCACCATTATCAAACACCATTGGCTGTTCGGCGTCGGGCCGGGCGCGTACACGTTTGAGCTCGCCAAACAAAATCCCAAAGCGCCGGTGTGGGAGCTGCAGCCGGTGCATAATATGTTTGTGCTCGCGCTTGCGGAAACGGGAATCGTTGGGGTTCTGTTTGTAGTATTATTATATTACTATATTACTAAATTGCTTTGGCAGGAAAACAAATTTTTTCTCTCAATCTTAATCTCAATCTTCGTCACCTCTGTCTTCGACCATTATTGGTGGAGTTTGTATTCGGGAATTATTTTGTTCGGGGCACTACTCGGCATCATTATGAGCTCTGCCCGCGTGTTTCGCTTGCCCCGCGAAGCTTAAAGCGAAGTGGGGGAGTTTGTATAGTGGAATCATACTTGCGGGTGCCCCTTTTGGCTTAATTCTTAGCCAAAATAACCATGCTCCTGTTGTGGATAATCTGCCAAGCACCCACTCTTGACTTCTTATTTTTTTGAGGTACAATGCATAGTACACTTATCACTCTTTATTTATGAGTGATAAAATCTGTCATTCCGATCGAATGACATTTAAATAATTTTAATCAGAGGACGCTTCCTCGCAACTTTGGTTGCTCAGAAGTGATTTTCCTCGCCAGAGAAAAATCATATGTCTATTAGACCACTTGGCGAAAATGTGTTGGTTCGCCTCAAGAAAAAGGAGGAAACAACGTCGTTTGGTTTGGTCTTGCCCGATACCGTGGAAGACAAGAAAAAAGCCGAAGGTGAAGTAGTCGCCATTGGCCCAGGCCGTCTGCTGGATAATGGCAGCCGCACCACGTTTGATGTGAAGGTCGGGGATTACGTTATTTTTAAATCCTGGAGCGGTGATGATGTGAAGGTGGATGATGAAGACATGAAGATAGTGGCACAAACGGAGATTATTGCGGTGGTGGAAAAATAAATAACAAATGTCATCGCGAGCGACCGCAGGGAGCGTGGCGATCCCCCAGCTTTTAGAAGCAATCTTGAAACGAGGGGATTGCCACGTCGCTCGTTCCTCACTCCTCGCAATGACACTTTAATTCCTAATTCCTACAAATATGGCAAAACAATTACTCTACAGCGACGACGCTCGCAAGAAACTCGTAGCTGGTCTCAATACCCTCGCAAACGTAGTCAAGGTTACCCTCGGCCCCAAGGGTCGCAATGTGGTGCTCGACAAAGGTTTTGGCGCGCCGACGATTACGAAAGACGGTGTCTCCGTAGCTAAAGAAATTGAAGTCGAAGATAAATTTGAAAATGCTGGTGTAGAACTCGTGAAAGAAGTTGCTAGCAAGACGAATGATGATGTGGGCGATGGTACTACCACCGCTACCGTACTTGCTCAAGCCATCGTCACCGAAGGCCTCAAGAACGTGACTGCCGGTGCTAACCCGGTCGCGCTCAAGCGTGGTCTTGATAAAGGTGTGGATGCCATCGTGAAAGAACTCCAAAGTAAAATTTCCAAGCCAGTGGAACAAGATGAAATTGCCGATGTGGCTGCAATTTCTGCCAACGACAAAGAAATCGGTAAACAAATTGCCGACGCCATGAAGGCCGTTGGCAAAGATGGTGTGATTACCGTGGAAGAATCTCAATCGTTCGGCATGCAGATTGAGACCGTGCAGGGCATGCGCTTTGATAAAGGTTATGTGTCTGGTTACATGGTTACCAACGCCGACCGCATGGAAGCGGAATACAACGACCCATATATCCTCCTCACCGACAAAAAGATTTCTTCTATCCACGATGTACTTCCACTGCTTGAGAAGGTTGCACAGACTGGTAAAAAAGATATCGTGATCATTGCCGAAGATGTAGAGGGTGAAGCGCTGACAACGTTCGTTCTCAACAAACTCCGCGGCACCTTCAACGTGCTCGCCGTGAAAGCTCCAGGATTTGGCGACCGCCGCAAAGAAATGCTCCAGGACATTGCCGTGCTCACTGGTGGCCGCGTGATCACCGAAGAGATCGGCCTCAAACTCGAAAATGCTGACATCGAAGATCTTGGCCGCGCGCACAAAGTTGTGGCGACCAAAGAAAATACCACCATCATCGAAGGCAAAGGCGACAAGAACGCCGTTGCTGAGCGCGTAAACATGATTCGCAAAGCTATCGAAGCAGCAGATAGCGAATTCGACAAAGAAAAACTTCAGGAACGCTTGGCCAAGCTCGCTGGCGGTGTGGCAGTAATAAAAGTAGGTGCTGCTACTGAAACAGAAATGAAAGAAGTGAAACACCGTATCGAAGACGCCGTGGGCGCTACCAAGGCCGCTGTTGAAGAAGGTGTTGTACCTGGTGGTGGCGTGGCCCTCATCCGCGCGGTGAAAGCACTCGACAGCCTTACTCTCGAAAAAGAAGAAGCCGTTGCCATCAATATCCTCAAACGCGCGCTGGAAGAGCCACTCCGACAAATTGCTAGCAACGCTGGTGTGGATGGCGCAGTAGTATGTGAAGAAGTGAAGAAGGCAAACGGCAACACCGGCTATAACGCGGCCACGGGTGAATATGGCGATATGGTGAAGTGGGGCATCATCGACCCGACGAAAGTCACGCGCAGCGCCCTACAAAATGCTGCCTCGATTGCCGGCATGTTCCTCACCACCGAGGCGGTTGTGACGGATCTGCCGAAGAAAGAAGAACCGATGCCACCGATGGGTGGGGGGATGGGAGGGGGAATGGGTGGGATGTACTAATCGAAAGTCAAAAGTCTGTAAAGTCCATAAAGTCTATAAAGAAAGCCGCTCCGACGAAAGTTGGGGCGGTTTTTTAAGTTTCCACACGTATGTGCAGTACACATACCATTGTCATCCTGAGGTTGTCGGAGACGTCCGAAGGATCCCTTTCACTCGTTTGCGGTGGATTGAGAGGGATTCTTCGCTGTGCTCAGAATGACAGTACGGTGTTGTGTGCTAAATATATACATGTGAAGTTATCCACATGTTACCGTCATAGCTAAATACCTGTATGGTAGACTTAGAAAAAAAGAAGCCAGTAAGGTGATGGTGAAAAAACAAAATTAATATAAAAGAAAAATATCCTTTAGAGAAGGGCGGGATGGACAGAGATTGGATGGTCAGATCCACTTCCTTTATGGGGGTTTAAGTCTGACAATTCCCACATCTTTGCTCGCCTTTCGCTAAGGGATATTTTTTATTTAAATATATAGATGATTTCTTTTGCTGTCAACAGATGAAAAACCACCTCACCGGTGGGATTTTTATTTCCTGTACCCCACTATCAAATACTCCGGCACATCAAATGGTAAGTCGGTGGAATATTGATTCAAAAACTCTTGTGTGAACGGCGGATAGTCTTCAAATACTTTGGTAAGGCCAAGATTCGATGCGACCGTATCGTATTCGCTTGCCGAGCGAATGTAAATAGGGATAGCTTGACCCGCGAGAAGAATAAGTCCTTTAGTAGGATGGTTCACCGAATCAAAATCCGAAAAAATAGACTGCTCGTGTTCAAGTGACACGCGTACGGTAGCAGGGTTGTGCACGGCAAAAATGAGAAGACCACCGGGGCTCAGGACGTTTGTTAAATTGCGAAGTGCATCTTCCACATTCTCCACAAATTGCAATGCCATGATACTCGTGATCACGTCCACGTTGGGAGTGGACAGGGGAGTATCGGCCGAGCCGAGGATAAACTTTATGTGTTCACCATAATTTTCTTTTGCCTTCTCTATCATGCCAGGCGAACTATCCATGCCGGTAATATTTTTGTACCCCAGCGACCAGAGTTTGTAACAAAACGCGCCAGCACCACAGCCGTAATCGAGAATTGATGTTTCGCTGCCACGATTAAAATATTTGTTTATCTGTTCAATAATCGGCGGCCACGCAATCAGAATGTTATCGGCCGCGTCGGTGTCGATTTGTGATAAGTCTTTGTTGCCGTTGAAGTGTTCACTCAGTTTGTCCCAAGGGTTGTGCATATGGGGGGCAGTGTAGCATTAAATTTTTCCTTTGAATAGTACACTGACTTTTGATTCAAAATCTGCTATACTACACCCCATGAGCACCACATCGAGAGCCAAAAGTTATTTTTATGCACTCGCGATATCTCTGGTATCGCTTTTTTTTGCATTTCCCCAAAGCGCCAAGGCTATGCCAGTGACAAATTTTGTGTATGGCGCCAACGCAGCCTCGAGTACCATGGGGAGTATTGCCAAACAAATCCGCGTGGACCCGGCGAGTGGAAAAGTGTATACACTCGGTACCTCGATCAGCACATTTCTAGAATTTTCTGTGGACGGTAGTAGCGCGACTGCTATCACATACAGCACCAATCTGCCAGCTATCAGCAACATCGATTTTGTCGTTAGTAATGGTCAGATGTTTTTAAGCCCCACCAATGGCAACCTCGGCTTGTATCGGTATGATTTGAGTGGAGCTACGGCGAACTTTGTGGCTAGTAGTACCTGGACTTCTGGCGTCACATCTATTGCGTTTGGTCCTGCCGGCACTATCTACGCCAATAAAGGCACAGCACTTTTTCCTCACGATTTTTCACTGAACAGGACTGCGGCCACCACCACGCTTACGGTGGCACCGATACATATGGCCTACGCCGGCAGCAAAGTATACTACATCAACTCAGTAGGTCGAATCGATAGTAACGACCTACTCGGCAACGACGTTTTAATATTAAATGCTGGCGCAAGTATTACCAAAGCCCTGTCAGTATCAAGCGACGCGACCGCGATTTATATCGCCAGTAGCACAGCGATACGAAAAATTTCGGCTTCAAACGGTTCACCATATTGGTCAAAAACCGTTAATCTTGTCTCCATGGATCTGAATACCAGCACGGGAAAAATTTACACAGTAGATGGTGGCGGTGTCGTAACTATGTTTGATCCCATCAATGCAGTTTCCGCGTTCTCTGCCACATCTACTGGGAGTGATGTCACGCTCAATATTGCAAATTCAGTGGATACAGATTTTAGTGGCGTCATGATTCGGCGCAGCGCCGTGAGCTACCCTACCAGCGCCACCGACGGCACGGGGGTGACGAGTACTGCGAATTCGACGGTGGTGGATAGCGGACTCTCTAACGGCACGTACTATTACACTGCTTTTAATAAAACCATCGACGGATACTATGGCCAAGGCGTGACCACCTCGGTCACCGTGGCAGTGCCACCTGATCCACCGGTGATATCGGCCAACGTGAATGGTAGTAATGTCAGCTTATCATGGACCAGCCCGGCGAGTGCGGTATCGTATTTACTCAAACGCAGTACCTTTACCTACCCCCTCACCACGAGCGATGGGAGCGCTGTAACCACCACCGGCTTTACGAGCCTCGTAGACGCTGGCATGTTGGATGGTACTATTTATTACAGTGTATTCGCTCGCGACGCACAGGGAAATTATTCCAGCGCCGGTACCACTACCGCATCGGTCGATACTACCGGCCCGAATGTTCCCGACGCCTTTAGTGCCAGCGCATCCGGTAGTAGTGTAAATTTAAGCTGGAGCAATCCTGGTAACATGGATTTTTTGTACGAAAGTATTCGCCATGATCGTACGAATCCACCAGCCACGCCCAGCGACGGTACTGCCGTGGCTACTACTACCGCCACATCGTACGCCGACACCGACCTATCGAACGGTACATATTATTATAGTATCTTTGCCTACGATGGCAGCGGCAATTATTCAAACGCGGCTACGACAAGTGTGGTGGTGAATAATACGCCGCCAGTGGTGTATAGCAGCAGCGGTGGCGGGGCAGCAAGTGTGTTACCGACCAGTCTGGCCAGTGGCGGCACGCCTTTGTCGTTTAGTGTCGGAAGTGTTTCTCAGTCTGGGGCACTCTCTCTCATTTTTAACGCGGATCCGCGCACGGTGAAAGGCTATGCCGTGTCGTTCGATGCTACTTTTAAAGATGCCAACATTATTCCGTTTACAGCAGACACCAAAAATGGCACGGTGCAGGTCCCCAATAAAAAAGGTACGTATAAAATATATCTGAAATATTATTCGCTCACGGGTGAAACATCCGATACATTCACTCAGATAGTAACCGTGGCAGGCGCGAACACAAGTGATGCTGCGGCAGCGACTGTACCAGCAACAATAAACCGCGTGTTGACAAATGGCAGTGTGGGCAATGATGTAAAAGCGTTGCAGCAATTTCTCAACGCGCACGGCTTCACCCTATCCGCAAGCGGGGCAGGATCCCCGGGCAAAGAAACCACTGTGTTTGGACCGGCCACAACAAAAGCATTAATAAAATTTCAAGAAGCGTACGCGGACAAAATCCTCAAACCACTCGGGCTCAAAAAAGGCACAGGAGTGTTGGGAGGGGCGACGATGAGGGTGATTGAGAGTCTGTAAAGTCGAAATTCATTAAAGTCAAAAAGTTTTCAATAAAAAATCCACCTTACTAGTAAGGTGGATTTTTTCAGCCGCTCTGTCTTCACCTTTTGTCATTTTGAGCGAAGCATCTGCCCATCTTTGGTGGGGAGAATTCTCGTCATGACAAACGGTAAAGACATCGAGAGCGGCTGCAAAGAGCCGAGAAAGAGCCGAGGGTAGGGGTCTAACGGTCGGTGCCGCCCTGACGAGGGCAGCACTGCAGACAGTGCGGTGGTGCTTGTCCGGACCTGCAGGAGTAACATTCGTTGTCGTAGTCCGGATTTACACCACTCTTCGCCATTGTGCGGCCGCAGTAGCCGCACAACTCCATGGCGTGAGCAATTGCTAGGGCTCCACCCATCACGAGTAACCCCCCAGCCGTAGCGAGGTCAATCAAGCTGGGCAGGAAGATTGCCACTCCTCCCATCTCGACGACACCTGCCACCACGACCGCCCATCCCACATAGGACCAAAATCTCCTTTTGTTTTTCATTCTCTCTCTTCCTTTGGTTGTTCGGCCACATTATTGCACCAGAAGCATCGTTTGTCAATTTAGACACGGTAAGGTAGAATGTCAACACGATGCACAATCGCTTTGTATGGTGCTATGTGTATCGTGCATTTATCTGTATTACGAGGTATGCGCCACACAATTTTCCTTTTCTTCACCCAATTTCCTCCCCAACTCGCCACCTTGCTCATGGCGATTTTACCCATAGCCGAACGGTTCGCGCTGCCGTTTGCGATTGCCAAATTCCATCTGCCCGTATGGGAGGCGTTTGTGCTGTGCGTGCTCGGCAACCTCGTGCCCGTAACCATTATTCTTGCTTTGGCCGACCGGTTCCACGCGTGGCTCTCCCACAACGACGGTTTCTTCGGTAAAGCGTGGGCCAAAAGCGTGGCGCACGCGCAAACCAAATTTGCCAAGTATGAAAAGTATGGATTGGTCGGATTATTCCTATTTTTAATTTTGCCAACCCCGGTGAACGGCGCGTTCTCGGCATCGCTCGTAGCCTTCGTGCTCGGCTACCCCATGAAGAAATCATACCCGTACTTGCTCGCGGGAGTGATTGCGTATAATATAATCGCCCTGGCGGCGACAGTGGGGGTGGTGAGGGTGTTCTAAGCAAAAGATTGAGATTAAGATTGAGATTATTGACCTAAATAATTTTTATGGAGGGCGTTTCGCTCCTCCCCCTCACTAAGGGGAGTTAGAGAGGGTTTGCCTTCCGTGGCGACCTTAATGGCGAGTGTATCTCTATGGTTAAAATATATAATTTACGAGTAATCAAAGACAAAAGACAGGACCTGAGAAATAATATGTCTGTTCCGGAAAAGATTTTGTGGAAATGGATTCGTAATGAACAGTTAGGGTTTAAGTTCAGACGCCAACACGGCATCGGAAAATACGTTACAGATTTTTTCTGTCCCGCTTTAAAGTTGGATGTGGAAGTTGATGGTCAGGTTCATGGTGAGAAAATCATCGCTTCTAAAGACAAACATCGCGACGATTTTATGAAAAGTATCGGGATAAAAGTTAAACGTTACACAGCAAAAGAAATTAATGATAACGTAGAGTGGGTATTAGATGAAATAAAAAAATGCTGTGATGAGTTAGCCTCAGGGAAGCAGAAGACGGCAAACCCCACCTAACCTCCCCTTAGTGAGGGGAGGGAACCAGACGTAGCCAAACTGTAAATGTATGTCTATCGAAAACCTGCACACCCTCAAACAAAAAATCGCCGACACCACGCGGCTGCTTAAGATTGACGAATTGCGTATCAAACTGGACCAGCTGCAATCCGAAATGTCCGCTCCGGATTTTTGGAACAATCAAGAAAAAGCGCAGACCATTTCTCAGGATTATCAGGAAATTAAGACTGAGATTGAAAAGTGGGATGCGCTGCGTTCACAAGTTGATGATCTCATCGAACTGTGTCGGGGCGAGGTGTCCTCGCCCGATGCGGCGATGGCAGCCGAAATCGAAACCCAAACCACTGAGCTCGAAAAACAATTTTCCGACTACGAATTTTATCTCCTGCTGAATGGCCCGTACGACAAAAACAACGCCATCATCGCCGTCCACGCCGGAGCCGGGGGTACCGAAGCACAGGATTGGGCCAGCATGCTCGTGCGTATGCTGCTGCGCTTTTGCGAAAGTCGGGGTTGGCGCGTGACCATACTCGATGAATCGCGCGGTGCTGAGGCTGGGTATAAATCGATTACCTTCGAAGTGAAGGGACGCTATGCGTACGGGTACCTCAAGAGCGAGCACGGCACCCACCGACTCGTGCGCATATCGCCGTTTGACGCGGAAAAAATGCGGCATACGAGTTTTGCGAATGTTGAGGTTGTGCCGGAAGTGGACGACGAGATTAAGATTGAGATTAAGAATGAAGACCTTAGAATCGATACGTTTATGTCAGGTGGTAAGGGAGGTCAATCCGTCAACACAACATATTCGGCAGTCCGCATTGTCCACATCCCGACAGGCATCACCGTGCAATGTCAAAACGAACGATCCCAGGCTCAGAACAAAGAAATGGCGATGAAAATTCTTAAGTCTCGTTTGCTCAAAATCGAAGAGGAAAAGAAAGCGAAAGAAAAGGCCAAGCTGCGCGGTGATTGGAAAAGCGCGGAGTGGGGGAATCAGATTCGTTCGTATGTGTTGCACCCCTACCACATGGTGAATGATCACCGCACGGAGTACAAGGCCACGAATCCGGAGGATGTGCTGGAGGGGGAATTGTTGCCGCTTGCCGAAGCGTACCTTAGATGGATTAAACAATAGAAATAATAAAATTATTAAAAAGTTATTGAAAGGTTATTAAAAAATTATTTTAGTTTCGGTATTACATTAATTTCTAAATATAAATTAGCAACAATTTATGTCCAGAGATAGACAACCGCCTCACTCAGGTGAGGGTGAGCCAAATGAAAGAGGAGTTGAAGATAACGAAAGCGCGCTTCGTCGGCGGAAAATTGAGATTGCCGACGAACTAGTATATCAGATTCGCCGTATTTTTTTAGACGATCCCAACGCTTTCGAAGGCGGTTTTTCTCCAGGCTTTCTTGCTAATTTTTTAAAAAAAGGACAAACCGTGTCCGACTTTGATCTGTATAATTCGTTCAACAGCACAGAACTAATGGATGTGCCAGAAATTGCACAGAAGGTGGAAGATCTTGTAACAGAACTTATATCAACACCACCCGAAAATAGACTCACGATAAACTCAGATGGTCAAAGATTCAGTTTGTGGGGAGCATGTGTCAACGTTCAGCTGGCTTTTAATCTGGCATCTGATTATTTTCATAAAGAGGAATGGCAAAAGGAGGTCGCTGAAGTGGTAGCACGTTCCCTGGCTAACCGTTCGTTGTGGGCGCCGTATGGGGAATCCGTTGTGAATCTTGACATAGCTATTGAAAAAGACGAACGACGATTGGCGGCGCTATTTGGCATTGAGGACGTGGATTCAATCGCTCCTCACAAAAGAGAGCTGAGCGAACAAGAGCGTTCGTTTAAAGAAACATTCCTTGATTTTTTGAGTCGGGGGGATAGCGAGAGTGCCTCCGCTCTGTATACAAATACCTTTCCTCCACGTCGGTGGTTGCAAGCGAATTGTATTTTTTTGAATAGAGACGAAGTGGAAGAGGTGGCAGTAACGGGTTTGCAAAAGTTAATTCAACCGGACATGACAGATGAAAATGTCATGAGAGCTGGCGAGCTATTGGCTTATGTCGGCCAGAGTGCAGAATGGTTGCGGGCACGGTCCGGTGAATTTGAATCTGGATCCGTCGAATCTTTTCTCGAGCGGCTACGTGCTTTGGCTGACGATCAAAATGAAGAATAATAAAAAGATACGAATATTTCAAAAACATTTCTATGAACATCCTCACCGAATGTAATCTCGCCCAACTTGTCGTTGACCTGTTGGCTGGCAAGGTGGTGGTTTTCCCCACCGAAACATCGTATGGTATCGGGTGTGACGCCACTAATCAAGACGCTGTTGATCGAATTTTTAAAATTAAAGGGCGACGGAGTGATAAACCGCTTCTGGTTGTTGTTCCGAACGTCGCGATGGCGAAGGAATATCTCGTGTGGAACAACACTTTAGAAAAACTCGCCAATACATATTGGCCGGGAGCGGTTACTGTTGTGGGCGAGCATTTGTCATTGCGAGGAGGAACGACGAAGCAATCCCCTGGCTTACAGAACGGCTCTGAAAACAAAGGGATTGCCACGCCTCGCTCGAGCGAGGCTCGCAATGACACACTTGCGATCGGCGTTGTTTCCAAAGACCACACCGTTGCCGTTCGTGTCACTGCTAATGAGTTGCTTCAATCAATCACCGAAAAGATGGGACGGCCGCTGGTGGCGACAAGCGCAAACCTTTCCGACACTGGCGACATCTACGATTCTTCTGCTATACTGGAGCAATACAAAGATCGTGCCGAGCAGCCAGATGTGGTACTCAACTTCGGCGTCATCCCACCGCGCAAGCCAAGCACGCTTGTGAGTGTGGTGGGGGAGACTCCGCAGATTTTGCGGCAGGGAGAAGTTGAGATCGAGATGTAAGAATGAAGAATGATGAATGAAGAATAAGTGTACTATTTCCAATGTTCAATAATCAATATTTTTTCCATTACCATTCGTCATTTCTACTTCGTCATTAATATTCTATGTCAGGCAAAACTATTTCAACGATTCATTTACTCACCGCATTCGGGCTTATGCTGGTGTGCGCGGGCGGGGTAGTACGGGCGTGGAATGTGGCTAATGCCGAAATGGATTCACTTGGCCAAACTATGCTTACCACCAGTTCGTCAGTATTGCCGCTACCGGTGATAGCACGGGAAAAGCCACCTGCACAAGCTGTGAAGGCGGTATACCTTACCGCATCTTCGGCCAACAACCCGGCCAAGCTTGACGAAATAATACATCTGATCGATACCACCGAACTCAATGCCGTCGTCATCGATATCAAAGATTATACCGGGTATATTCTCTACGATAGCCACGTGCCCTTGGTGCGCAAACTCAAAACAGCGCGCGATGTTTTGAAATTTCCAACCACCACTATCCAAAAATTACACGACCACGGCATTTACGTGATCGCGCGCCAGACAGTGTTTCAAGACCCCATTCTTTCGGAAAAGAAACCCGAATGGTCGCTGCAGAGTAAAAGCGGCGGCCTGTGGCGTGATATGAAAGGGCTTTCGTGGGTGGACGCGGCAAAAGAGGAAGTGTGGAAGTATAATATAGATATCGCCAAAGAAGCGATCGGTCTTGGTTTTGACGAAATTAATTTTGACTACATTCGGTTTCCATCGGACGGCGCGATTAAACTCATCAAATTTAGCAAAGAAGGCCCGAAGTACGATATCATGCGTCAGTTCTATTCATACGTTCGCGACTCGCTCCAAGACGAACCAGCTTGGATATCCTTCGATATGTTTGGCATGACCATGGACGCCAAGGGCACCAACGACCTCGGCATCGGCCAGCGCATCGTGGACGCGCTCGGCAATGCCGACTATATCGCGCCCATGATGTATCCGTCGCATTATCCATCCACCTACGCGGGACTTAAAAATCCGGCGGCCGACCCGGCCACAGTATTCGCGACTGGCCTTGCCAAAGGCATGCCATACTTCGCCTCAAGCACCACCAAGCTACGCCCGTGGATCCAAGCGTTCAACATGGGCGCAGTCTATGACGCTGGTAAAATCCGCGCGCAGATTGATGAGATTGAAAAATACTCCGACGCGGGGTTTATGATGTGGAATGCGGCGAATAGGTATACGGCGGCTGGACTTAAGAGTGAGTAATTTTCAATTTGCAATTTTCAATCAATTTACAATGTTACAATGAACATTGGTGCTTGCTCATTCACTGAAAATTAAAAATTGAAAATTTTATGTCCTCCAAGCTCTTCAACCCCGACTACCTCGACTCCCTTTGCAAAAAGTACGGCCTGCGCCCCAGCAAAAAGTATGGTCAAAACTATCTCATCAATCCTGGGCCGATAGAGCGCATGCTTGAGGCCGGCGAAGTAGGGAAGAGCGATACGGTCGTCGAAGTCGGACCGGGATTTGGTGTGCTTACGTTTGCGCTCGCTGAAAAAGCGGGGAGTGTGATAGCGTTTGAAATTGAGAAGAAATTGCAAACGTATTGGGAATCAGGAGTTAGGAATCAGGAATTAGGGAAGCTCGAAATTATCTGGGGTAATGTTTTGAAAGAGGCGGGTGTCATTCTGAGTGGGGTTAACACCCCTGAAGAATCCCTTTTGGTTGCCGACAGGGATCCTTCGGGTGTTGCCCTCAGGATGACAAGACCATACAAACTTATTTCGAATTTACCCTACCAAATTACCTCGCAAGTCATTCGTACTTTTCTGGAAGCCGACAACCCGCCGGAGCGGATGGTGCTGATG
>CAYTPE010000002.1:4537-17423 GCA_964439885.1 uncultured Gammaproteobacteria bacterium | reverse complement strand
TAGCAGAGCGAATCTGCGCCAAGCCGGGGGATATGTCGGTGCTGTCAATTGCCGTGCAGTACTATGCTAACGCCGAGATCGTCTGCCAGGTGCCTCGTACCGATTTTTGGCCGGTGCCGGCAGTGGATTCAGCGGTTATAAAAATAAAAGTGAAAAATGAAAAGTTAAAAGATAGTGATTTTGAAAAAAAATTCTTTCACATGGTTAAGATTGGGTTTGCTAATAGACGCAAGCTGCTGTTTAAGAATTTGTTGCCATTGGTCGGTAAGAAAAAGAGCGACGATTTGAAAAAGACGTTAGTCGATATGGGGTTTGATCCGGGCAGAGCGCGGGCGCAGGAGCTCAGCGTAGACCAATGGAAAAGACTGATTCATGCATTTGAAATTGAAAATTAAAAATTGGAAATTTCATTGGCTGTTTATCCACTACCGTTGTTATTTCAGCTGTGCTATACTAAAGCCAATCTAAGCTTGTCATAATTATGGCTGACGCGCAGTTCGAGCAGCTGCCGAAACCCGGTCTTACCAAAGAGCAGAAGATTGGTTTTACCCTTCTGCTCATTTTTGCTATTTTGGCGGTGAGTCTTGGTATTCTACAATTGCGTAACACACTGTACGCACCATTTGCACTGAACCGTTCAGTACCAGCGAGTATAAAAGATGAGGTGAATGGTGTTGATGCGCTCAGGTATCGCGATACCGATAATGACGGCCTCACTGATTTTGACGAGCTGTATGTGTACCACACGAGCCCCTATCTATATGATACGTTTGGCTACGGTATGAGCGATAAAGAAGTAGTAGCCAAAAATCTACCGCTCTGCCCTGGCGCCGGAAAAAATTGTATCGACCAGGTGGCCGTGACGAGTTCTACCACCGGCAATAACACCATTATAAACAATTCGCTTTCCCAAGATCCGCTTTTGCAAAATCCACCGCAAGATATCACGGCGATGCTCAAAGACCCCTCTTCACTCAGGCAGCTACTCATTTCAAGTGGTATGGATCCGGCAGTACTCAACAAAGTAAGTGACGCGGATTTGATGTTACTTGCCAGCCAAATCGCCGCCTCCACGTCCACCTTGTCGGGTAAAGCTGTTTCCACTAGCACAACGCGTAGTCGATAACTATTCGTATGATTTCACGCTTTAAAAAATTTAGCTTGCTCATGGTGTTCGGTGCGGTGGTCTTTTCGTCGGTCATCGGTTCGTTTGGCCTCGTGGCACCAGCCAGCGCGCAAATGCCGGTAGCTGTGGCAGAGTCTGTGCCGGACAAAATGAAACAAATTCTTGACCAAGTTTGGGAGGGCCTCAAGGCCGCAGTGCTTAATGCGGCGGTACGTGTGGTATCGTACGGCTTGCGCAAAGTAGCATATGACGGGGCCGTCTATTTGGCTTCCGGCGGTAAGGGTCAGGAACCACTTTTTCATACCAAATCGTTTACCGATTATATATCAAATGTAGGAGATCAAGCGTTTGGTCAGGCCATAGAAGAATTGAGTAGGCCACTTGGCTTTAGCCTATGTAAAATTCCTGATGTCAAAGTAGATTTGGCTCTGAAAGTTGGGTTACGCAAAGAATACTTTAATCCAGGAACAGTTGTCGGCGGCCCAGTGGGGGTAGCTTCGCCCTGTACATTTCAAACATTTACCCAAAATTGGAGTGGCGATGCCTGGAAAAGCCAGTTTAGCACTGAGCAGCTCGCCAGAGATTTTAATCAGTCTGTGATTTTCGATTCCAATAGCGACCTTGGAATCGAGATTGCTGCCAAAGAAAGAATCAATAACTTTGTTAGCGAACAAACGACTGGTAACGCTTTCGAGCGTCTTGAAGGTCAAGGCACGAAACGAGCCGAAACGACTATTTCGGGGGATACCAAAGTGACGGCGCAGCAGAATGCGGAAGGTCTTAAATCAATTACTCCCGACAAACAGGTAGCGCGCGATCAGGATACGGTGGAGTCCCTTCTTGCCAATGGTGATATTAAAGTGATACCAACCGTGCTGAGCATTTTCCTGAGCACACTCGCGAGCACCATGGTAAAAAATTATTCCGAACACGGTATTTTGCCGTTTGGCATTGGCTGCGCCCCCAACACGCCCAATTGTTTTGGCGATGCCAACTCAGTAGGTAGCTACACGAGCCAAGGGTTTATTGGCGGACGAAGTGCCGCGCAAGATTATTTCTCAAGTTTTCTCGAAACGCCCTCGGTGGTGGAGAATTCCAAATACGATGTGCTTGGTGATTTAGGTAACTGTGAAGGTAACGGACTCTACAATTGTCGAGCTGACAGCGGTTTGGTGCAAGCTATTCAAGAAGGTACGAATGGCGCGCCGCTCACCATTGCCGAAGCACTCAAACGTCGTTTGCTCCACGGTGAATGGAAACTCATTCCACCCACGCGTGTAGCCGATAATACTAACCGCACCTTTTGCCAACAAAATTATTGCTATTCCAATATTGCCGTGCTGCGCCAGCTGCGTATTTTGCCACTTGGCTTTGAAATTGCGGTGAAAAACAGCGATCCTGATCACCCGTGGACACTGCAGGATGTGGTGAACGGCTTTGATTCAGCGCAAAGTTGTAACTACACCAAAGACAATAATGGCACGATTACCGGTGTGGCATATGACCAATCGAATAAACCATTCTGCCGCCTCATTGATCCGAACTGGGTAATCAAACTACCTGAGTCACGCTGTTCAGCGGAAGTGTACGGGTCCATCCCACTCTCGAGTGGTGGCCCAGACCGTGTACAGGAATGTGCTGACATGCAAAATTGCGTTGCCTATAATGCCGATGGAACGTGTCGCAGCTACGGTTACTGCACACAAGAGAAAAACACTTGGGAATTCGCGGCGGATACCTGTAACGCGCAATTCAGAACCTGTCGTTCGTATCAAAACGCGAATGGCTCCACCGTTGCCTATTTGTACCGCACGCTCGATACCAATTTCTGTACGCAAGATACAGTCGGGTGCCGCGCGTATAGTTTGAATAAAGACGCGAATGGATGGAAGACGGTGACGGCACCAAGCGCACCGGCCTATGAATCGAATGGTATCTATCTCAACAATAAAGCGACCGCTACGTGTAGCGCCAACAGCGCGGGGTGTTCCGTTTTCAAAACTTCCGGCACCAACACCTCTTTATATCTCAAAAAGGCGCCCTCGTATCTCGGTTGCTATGGCAGCTATCCAAATGGCGCGTGGCCGCAAACTCCGGCAGAACTCAATGCCATTTTGAGTAAACAAAATGCAGCTTGTTCACAGTATGCTTCGGTGTGTATCCCGCGCGAACAAAGCTGTAATTGGTTCACATCCACGAATGGCGGCACCGCTATTCCCGGCACGTATACGCCAGCTCAAATTCAGAATGGTCAAATCGTGTGGAATGATCAATGTGACGCTCGATGTGTGGGGTACAACGCGTATCAAGAACTCCCCAGCACCTACTCCGATGGTGAGTCGCTTTCGTATATCGTTCCAAATACGGGCCAGGTCTGTCAGGCATCAGAAGTGGGGTGCAGCAGCTTTACCAATCTCGGCACGACGCAAGGTGGCACTGAAAAAGTAGAGTATTATTCATACTTACGTGCCTGCGCCACACCGGACCAGAACAAAGGTGTGACCTACGTAACCTATGAAGGTTCAAAAATTGGTGGCTTCCAGCTTAAAACCTATATCCTCGTACCTGATCAAAATGGCGCGCCAGCTTACTTCTACAAAGACCAGCAAGAATTAAACGAACTGAGCGATCGTTGCTCCGAACAACTCTATAAAGCCGGCAGCGCTGACTACGATTGTCGTCAATTGAGCGACCCGAATGGCGCGGTATATTACCGTATCCTTTCGCATACTATTCCGGTGTCCGCGCAGTGTACGCCATATCGTCTGAACAATTCAGAGCTGTATGTTTCCAACGTTATCAATACACCGCAAGAATGCTCACTGCACAACGGTCTCTGGCAAAATAACCAGTGTAAGTTATGTTTCCAAAACGGCAGTTATGATGCCAAGCAGGGCGCGTGTATCTATTATGGTTTGCCTGGTGGCGTGGCCAATACGGCCGGTTCGAGTAGTGTCTGCTCGGCCAGCGCCAACTCCTGCCGCGCCTACAAGGGCAATAACGGTAATAATGTAAAACAACTGGCCGTGGACACCTTCGAAAATACTTCGTCCACCCAGGCACTCGCTGGTTGGAACGCCGCTTCGGCGCTTTCCACAGAATCTACCAAAGTGGGCGGTCATTCGCTCACGCACAGTGGGCAAGGCAGCGCTGCTAAGGCCGTTCAGCTTAATGTGAATAACGGTTATGATCTCACCTTCTGGGCGAAAGGTTCGGCAAGCACACTCACTGTTTCACTCAAAGCAGCCGACAATGGTTTTTCACGTGATTTTGGAACAGTCGCAATCGGCGATACATGGAATCTCTATCATCTGGGTCCAGTCGATTATACCGGTGCTACCACGACTGCCACGATCAGCTTTACAATGAACAATGGTGGCACCATCTACCTCGACAATGTTGGTCTCGTACAAATGGATCAGAATAGTATTTTGTATCGTGTGAAAAACACGCTTCGCGTGGACGCGGTGTGCGATAGTCACCCGGAAGACAATCTGCCGGGTGAAGCGCTCGGCTGTATGGCGTATAAAGACACAAACGGCGCAACAGTTAATCTCACCAACTTCAGCTATCTGTGCCGTGAAGGAGCGATTGGGTGTACCGCCGTGTACGATACGCATAATACCGTTTCTGATGTGAGCGCTAAAGCATATAATGTACTTCTGAGTGGTAATAGTGGCGAACAAGTGACGAAAAAAGTTGGCGGTGATTCGTATACGTGCCAAATCCCCAAGGGTCAAACAAGCTGTTATGTCAATGTCATCGGTCACACCGCGAGTGAAATCATCGGTGCTTTGGGCGTGGGGGCCATTACTCCATCCACGGTGTATATTCCGCCCGATGCTCCCACTGGAACGCCGATGTACCTCGTAGCCAACCAAGCAGCCACCTGCAGTCAGACGGATGTGGGATGTATGCTCGCAGGTGTGCAATCAGACACGCCAACCGGGCCGCGCTTTTCTACCACGACTATCAAAAACAATCCCGATGATCCAAACTATGCAGGCATGCTCTGCCAAAGCGAAGCGGTCGGGTGCGGTTCGTACGCGAGCGGTGGCTCCACCTTCTACTTTAAAGATCCGGCGGTGACCGGTCAAAAAGTATGTACCTATCGCACGGGAGTGTCAGATAGTAAAGGTGTAAAACACGATGGGTGGTTCTGGAAAGGGGTGGGGGTTTGCAGTAATGACAACTCGTATTGCAGTGCCGATGCCGACTGCGGGGACACCAATGCCACGTGTACTGGCATTAATGATCAGCCATGCTACCCCAAGTATCTCGAAAATAATTCGAGCTATGGTTTGTGGTCCACGGGAGACACGGGGCGCTATGATAATTTTGTGGGTGAATGTCCGATCGCGCAGAATATGTGTACTGAATTTTTGGATCACAGCGATGTGGACTACAGCGTGAATCCGAGCGGTACACCTAAAGCATACTATCTTATCAACAATTCAAAAATTTCAAGTGGTGATTGTAACGGCCAAGTCAATCAAAAAACAGGTTGTTCGTTGTTCGACCAAGCCGACAACCCGAACAAGTATTGGTCTACGTCGTACAGCTACGCCCAGAGTAACAAATTGAACCAAGCCGTGCCGGCCACGGCCGATCCAAATGGTTTAGCAAGCGACGCGAACGTACTTATTAAGGTCAATCGCGACCGCATGTGCGCGGAGTGGCTGCAGTGCCGATCGTCGCATCGTGTGTGGGATGAAAAGAAAAACGCGTGGAAACAAATTTGCGATGATGTGGGGCGTTGCAACGCGGTCATTACCGACCCCACTCAAGGTGAGGTAGGTACCTGTGCCAACTGGGTAGACGGCAAAACACAATTTTCGGGTCGGGTACTTACCCCCCAGGCCTATGTGGAAAACCGCGACATCAGTTGGGCCGGCACCGATTTCTCCGGCTATTCCCTACTCAATCTGTATCCAGTGGAAGAGTTGGTGCAAGTAAACATTCAAAGCTGGGCCAAAGAATCGCAGCCTGATTGGCGCTTGCTCAAAAAGGTTGCCTGTGGCGATGCGGATAACAATAAATGTCCGGAGGGCGTGAACGCGTACGCGTGCCGCAGCGACAAGACGTCGGTATGTGGACGTTCGTCGCAGGCAGCGTGTATTAGTGATGTGTGTGTGATGTCGGCTGATGGTACTGCCCTCGTGAAGAACTCGCCAGCACCAATTTGTCGCGCGTATCCCGAAAAAGATTCACCATTCCCGAGTGCGGGCGCGACAGCTGCCGACTCTGGACGCACCGGCGCCATCTTTGCTGACGTGAACCGTTGCAGCGAAATCGCCGCTCGCGCGGGTGACCCGGCTACGGCTTGGGCATGTGAATGTAGCTATACCAAAGTAAAGTATGGCGATACTATTACCAAGTTTTGGAATTACCAAAAACCAAATTCATTCGTGCCGGTACGAAATAGCTACTCCGGTATTTCACCGGTCGGTATCTGTTTGGGTGGCAGCCAAGACGGCAGGGCGTGTTCCAGTGATGCCAACTGCTACAAAACCGATGAGAAAGGTTCGATTGTCTACAACCAAGGCACCAACCCACCATCGCCTGTTACGGATGGTGTGTGCCAAAAGCGCGCGAGTGAAATTCGCTATGAAGGTTGGGAAGGGTATTGCTTACAGTACGACTACAGCCGCACCCTCAACGGCGATGCTAATCAGCACCCTTGTCTCACATGGCTCCCGGTAGATAATTTGTCGGGCTATCAAGATATCTCGAGCCAGCACACCGAAGCGGGCTATGAAGGCACGGGGCAATACTGTATCAAAGCTAATTTGTTCAAAATTCAACCGGGTGGGGCGAATAATCTTAAAAAAGTTGCAGTGCCGCTGGCTACGAACGATCCGAATGCCATTGCCCAGTTTATTACTATTAATAATGGCGTCGACGAACTGGTGATGGGCTGCGAAACCTTCGCGAACATTGATCCACTTACGTCGGTGGCATGGACTGAGCGTATGTGGGACAGCCAAAATAATCTGCACCCATTCACCATTCAAACAGGTGTTTCACCGTTCGAGCAAGGCATTGTTGCTTACACCGCTTCATCCACTCTGACACCGTTCGCCCGCTCCGTCGACCAGCTGAGTGTCTCGAGTCGCAACCCGCCGCTTGTGACGACGCCGTGGTGTGGGAATCTCGCAAGTGGCGATCTGGAAGCGTTTATGCCAAACGTTGATCTCTCCTGTTCGGCAAGTCCCTTTGGCGTATCCTTCGGTGATCTTGGTCCCCACCCCAAAAACAACGATGGTTCCTTTGTGAGCGAAGCACGGCCATACAGCGTGTGGCAACTAACTACGAAGAGTCAGCCAGTAGTGGATGCTTATTGTATGGGTGAACAGGTTCATAAACCATGTGGCAGTTGGCGAGATTGTAATATGGTCAATGGCAAGCCCGATCCAAATGGTACCGATCGTTGTATAGTGGACTATGACCCATTACATTGTAAAATTGGTCATGGAGTTGGTGGTAGTGTAAACGGACGAGGTTGCGATAACTATTATCAGTATGCTACCGACCAGTTTAACCCCGACTGGAAAGATTCAAATTTTTATCTCGGTTATTGTAAGGATACCACCGTGGAAGTACCGCTTAAGTGCCAAAATCCGGCCACTTCAAATGACCCTGATTGCGCTACCGATGTTCTGCAACAAGCCGAAGCGTGCACTGATCCAAATACCGGAAAAGATATTGGCTGTGTGTATAAAAATACTGCCGTCTACAGTGCTTCGCTTACTGACATAGGAAATAATTTTGTCAATAATGCCGGCGTCTGTTCGGTAGATAATAGCCAGTGCACCACGCAGCAAAGCTGTGCTGTGAAAAGTAATTGTGTGGGCGGATATTGTATTGAAGATGAGAATGGCGGAAAGGGGCGTTTGCAAGAGCTATTCGCGCGCGTTACTACTGGCTTTAAGTGGACTACCAGTTCCAATGCTTATGGCGCGGCTACATTTAGTCTGCCAGCGGGTAGTAAACCAACCCGCAATGCCTTCCCAGTGTGGGATGTTACCGAATTGGGCGATGTTCAGAATAGCAATGTTATTTCCAATTCCGAAAAAGGTGCCAACCCGCCGCAGGTTCTCTCTATTGGTAAGTGTCAAAGTGACGGTAATTGTGCCGAAGGGTTGGCTGGTGTGAGTGTACAAATTTCTGGAAGCAATGCCCAGTATAATAACGGCGTGGTGGTTTTAAACGGTGTGTCCAAAGGTATATATGCCAACTTCTTCGCCTTTGCCGATAAAAATCACATGCCACTCAAACAAATAATAGTGGACTGGAATGATGGCAATCTCACCAACACGCAGGGCAGCTTCCGCAATCAGCGCGGGGCTCAGTATGGTTCGTGTGGAGTGGACCCAACCGGTTTGGTAGGCGGTGGCAAAGTGTGTCGTGATCCACGCGACGCTGGCGCAAATGGTAACCAGGCTCAGTACAAGGCAATTGCCGGAGTTGCAGCCATATCCTGCAACACCGACACCGACTGCCCGCTGCTCACGCTGTGCCAGCCCGAAGGCCAAGCACCGAACTTTGGTACTATCCTCAACAAAACCTGCGACCCAAGCTACTTCCAATTCTTCCACGGCTACCAGTGCGCGCCGGGCGGGCAGGGTTGGGCGGATAAGAATGGCGAGAAGAACCCTGGAGATTATCAGCTGTGTAAAGATAATGGCCTTGCTGGTGGGTGCTGTGTGTTTACGCCGAAAGTGAATGTAACGGATAATTGGGGGTGGTGCAATGGCACGTGTGGCGATGCACAAAGTGCCGGTGGTACGGCATGTTATAATGCGGGTTGGAAATTAAAACAAAACCCATTACCGCAAAGTTGTTTGCAAAATCAAGGTAGCAGCTGCATAGACGAGTGTGTTCGTAATCCAGGAAGATGGACTCCAGCCAGTGCCAAGATTATCGTCGCACCATAAAATAGTACTGATATCAAAAATAAAATCCGCTGTGTAAAGCGGATTTTATTTTCCCCTCAGTCAAAATAGTATTTTGCCTAAGGGGAGCCGCCGAGGACGGTGGCGGATCTCCCCGAGAGCGGGGTGCTCCCGGGTGGGGGAACTGTCGGTTCACGGCGTGCAGTCGGTCGGCGAACCGGCCGACTCGTTGCAGATGTAGAACAGACAGTGTCCTCCCTCGAGCCAGCGCGAGTGCGCCGGATCGCAGATGACGCCGCCGCACCGGTGGAAGGTGCGGGGCATGCAGTCCTCGGAGGGCGTGAGATCGGGCCCGCCCATGTCGGGGGGCGGGGGGGTGGGGGAGGAGAGGGGGGTGAGGGTGAGCGAGAGCGAGCGGTGCTCGCCCTCGGCGATGACGACGTCGGCCGAAGCCTTGGCCGTCATGTCACCGCCGTTCATCCCGGCGGCGACGACGCTGATCTTGCCAGGGTTGTCGACGAGGATGGTCACCCCGTAGGGCGCATCCTCGGTCTCCGGCGTGTCGACCGCAAAGGACGTGGTCGACGAACCGTTGACACTGATGACCACCTGCGGCACCTGCTTGGTGCCGGCGGCGCCGCCGAGCAGCGTGCCGACACAGGTTTTGCCGGCCGCCTCGGGGCGGCTGCACGGGTCGACGAGCGGCTTGCTGCCGCAGCCGACGAGCAGCAGCGCGAGCGCGATGAGCCGGCTCATCGCGCCACCTGCACGCCGGGGATCAGCGTCCCCTGCGTTCCCTGGTCGGCCGTGAGGCCGACGCCGAGCCCGACTGCGCCGCCGGCGAGCACGAGCCCGCCGCCGACGCCGATGGCGATCCACTTCGTCCGGGACGAGGTGGGCGCCTTCGGGGCCGGGGGGGCGGCGAGGTCGTCGAGACCCGCGGGGTGGGTGCCGGACATGCCGGCGTTGCCCAGCGCGGCCACGGTGGTGGCGCGCGGGGCCTGGGTGGTCGCGCAGCCCGCGAGGGCCGCAACGACCGTGAAAACGAGAGCGCTACGTGCACGCATGTACATCCTCCTGTTGCGGGACTTGCTTATTCCGACTACTCAGAATAACAAAGACCCGCAGGAGGCTCATACGCACAATCACCAATCTTTCAATCTTGTAATCTTCCAATCTTCCAACCTTCCAATTTCCCAATCTCATATTGTGGCTACCAAAGACCTTATACAGGACTCAAGCAGCACACGTTGTAAAGAACGTTGACCTCACCCTTTGTCCCTCTCCTAAGAGGAGAGGGGAGCGAGGAATCGCAAAAGTGCCAAGAAAATGGCTATTTTTACGATACCATGTCCAGAAAACAAGCGCAAATAGGGGGTGTGGACAAAAAGTTGCCACGGTCTTGGCAACAGCTCAGTATAGCATAAAAAGGGGGTTTTGTCAATAGTGAGGTAAGGTGGTTGTTCGGTAATTAGTATCTAGTATTTAGTATCTAGTATTTAGTATCTAGTATTTAGTATACTGTATTTATTTTTAGTGCTTAGGGGAGAATAGCTGGTTTTATGGGTATCGTATACCATATACAAAATACTAAATACTTAATACTTCATACGCTCCACTTGTCCCCATTTTTATTGTTGGTAGAGCCACAATGTGGTATACTACAGCCACTAGTTTTAGTGCATGCGCGACTTCGTACACCAAAAATTATCCGCCGCGCTCGCGTTTATAAAAACGCATCGTACACTCACTCTCATGGTGACTGTGTTTTTTGTTGTCGGCATCGTGGTGGCTATTAGTTTCGCGCATCCGGCGCTCGCACAGAGCCCCACCCCGTCTCCTACACCGCAGGCCACGTCCGGCAGCTCGGATAGCACGATGGGCGATTGGCTCGTGCGTACTATCACGAGCATGATGCTCGCCACCTCACGCTTGTTTTTGTCGCTCACGGTTTTTGTGCTCCGATTCATCATCGAAATTGCCGGCTACAACGGCTATCTCAATTCCACAGCGGTGAATGTGGGATGGGTGATGGTGCGCGACCTTACCAACATGCTCTTCATTATCGCGCTGCTCGTCATGGCTATCGGCACTATTCTCGGCATCGAAAAATACGAATGGAAACATATGCTCATGGAGCTTGTGCTCGCGGCGCTGCTTGTCAACTTTAGTCGCACTATTTGCGGTCTCATTATCGACGCGGCGCAGGTCGTAATGAATACGTTTCTGAATGGCATCGCTGCCACAGCTTCGGGCAATGTCATCAACGCGTTTAGTCTGTCGGGTATACAGCAATTCAGCCATACGTCGGTAGATACCATCAAGCTTACTGATATTAATATTTTTATCGCGGGCCTAGCGGCTGTTTTTTTCTCCGCCATGGCACTTTGTTTACTGGGTGGTTACGCCATCATGCTCGCCATGCGTCTCGTGGTGCTCTGGGTACTTATCGTACTTTCACCGCTCGGGTTTGTGCTGCGCGTGCTGCCCGAAACGCACCATTACGCCGAAGAGTGGTGGAGCGAATTTGGCAAGAACGTCATTGCTGGCCCTATACTTTTGTTTTTTATTTGGCTGGCGTTTGTGAGTGTGGGGAGTGGCAAAATAAATTCTGAAATCGCGAGCCAGGCCAACAACAGCGCTCCACAGTCGCAAGTGATCAGCCCCGACAGCAAACCAGACGAAACGAGCGGCCTTACCGATTCCATGGGGTGGAACAACATGTCCAACTTTATCATCGCCGCGCTCATGCTCATTGTGGGTGTGAAGGTGGCTGGCCACATGGGCGCCATCGGCAGCGAGATGATCGAGCATGGCCTTGAGTATGGTAAGAAGCTGGGCTCCTTTGCGGGCAACGTGGACGCTGCGCGTTGGGTGGCTGGCAAGGCAGCGGATGCTGGCAAGGCGGTGGGTACAGAGCTTTTGCACGGCGCCGACTTTGTGACGGGTGCCTCTTCTCGATATAAGCGCATAGAAAATTGGTATGAACGTCAGAAAGCAGACTTCAAGTCTACCTTCATGTATCAGCCGCCATTCCATTTGGAGAAGGCTACTGAGGAACATGGGGAATTAGTAGAGCACGAAGTTATCGATCCCAAAACCGGAAAAGCAAAAATCGATCCCAAAACCAATAAGCCAATTACAAAGAAATTTATAGCTGTTCCTGATATTGATTTAGAAACCGGAAAAGTAAAAATGATAAAAGTTAAAAAGACAGATTCGCACGGTAAAGTCATGAAAGATGATGAGGGGAAAGACATAGAAGAAGAAGTAGAGAAAACTCGAGAGGTTGAATATGGAGGTGACTTTTTGAAGGTTGATCGACCGGAAGATCGTAATTTTTTGCAAAAATGGTTTGGCAACCGTGCCATTCAAGATGTTGCGAGTGCCAAGATGCTTGAGAAAACAGAAAACTTCATGAAGAACAAAGAAGAGATTATGGATTCCTTGGTGCAAGGTATCCCGGTTGGTTTCTTTTCCAAAAATTTTAGTAAGGGTGAATATGGCAAAGACGGCAACGGCATCGATGCCGTTGACCGTCGTTTCCAAGGTATTTTGGAGCAGCTTAAAACTCGTTCCGCTTCCAAAACTAAGGAGTACAAAGCCATCGGCGCGCAAATGATCGGTAGCATAGGGCGTCTGCAGTTTGCCCAAAAGAAAGGATTCGCGCTTGATCAAAAGGGTGGAACCCAAGAACAAGAACGCGCTGAGCACGAAGTGAAAGCCGCGCGCCGCGATGCTGAGTTGCATAAAATGCAAGCCGAAGCGAAGATTAAAATTATGAGCGGAAAAGAGAAGGGCACCGAAATTCCATTCCTCGACCATCTGCAAGCCACCGTGGCGGCTGAGAAGGCAGGGCATACCG
>CAYTPE010000002.1:0-4527 GCA_964439885.1 uncultured Gammaproteobacteria bacterium | reverse complement strand
GGCTAAGGCGGAGCGCAACTATTACTTAGACGACGAACATGGTGCGCACGAGCTGCACGAAGATGCGGAGATTAAGCGCGATATCGAAACGTATCAAAATCAAGTAAAGCAAGCCGAAGCACGCGCTCGCGAACATGCTTTGCATGGCAGCCACGGCGCTGACTATTATAGTGCGTTGGCCGATGCCAAAGCGCAGCAGGAAGGTTTAAGTGCGGAAGAAGAAACGCGATTGATGCGCGTGCAGCTCGAAAAAACTGAAGCTGCGAAGAGGAAACTTGAACAAGCTCGCGCGCCGTTCGAAGCACAACGCAGCGCGCTGCAAGCCATTGCTGAACTGTCAAATGGACTTGATGTTAAGATCGCCGAAGTACAAAGCTTTCTGAAAGCTAAACAAGAGCAGCTCACCAAGTTCGAAGCCAAACTCGCAGCGGCCACTACACCTGACGAAAAGAAAGCGGCTCAAGACGAAGTTAGTGCTACAAAAAAAGAAATTGCTGATCTTGAAGAACAGAATAAAGCGCTTACTGTTCAGAAATCATTTTTGGATGCACGTTCAGCCCCGGACAAAAAAGACGGTGGTCTTGATAAGGTTGCTGACATCCTGGAACAACTCACCAAAGTCTTGGCGGAAAGAGGGGAAGCCGGTGCCAAAGAATTTGTGGAAAAAAATAAAAACAACCCACAAGTTTCTGTCGCTCTCAGTACCCTTTTACAAAATAAAGATTGGAAGGATACATTTACCACGCGAGAAAATCAAGAATTATTACGTGGCATTTTGGGGCAACTCAAACAAGCTCAAACATCAGCTGATCCAGTTAAAGAATTGCCCAAGATGATGCAGGCGCTTCAGGGCAAATATTCCGAGCAGTGGGATAAGATCGTTCAGACATCATCTTCTCTCTACGCGGCGCGACAGGTGGCCGAGCGTGACCACAATTACATGTTCTATCGAGGTCATCGCCAAGAAATGATGGATATTGCCGCCCAGGATAATATCTGGGATCGACAGGGTATCGAAACTCCATATGCTGCTGCCAACGAAACGATTATCGAAGGTTTGGTAGGTAAAACATTTAAAGACATGAACTACAATCAGGTGGTTCAAGCGCACGCTGGACACCTCGCATACATCAAACGAAAAGAAGCCGCCAAACAAGAGGTCACATGGGAAGATCGCATGGTTGCAACCGCCATTTTGAAACGCATGCATCCAGACAGCTGGATTGACGATGGCGGCCCGGCAACAGCTGAACAGAAGGTGATTATGAGAAGAGAGCGACAGGCCGCGTACGAAGCCGCACTCAAAGATGCGGGCAGTGCCGGAGTAATAAATGCCGAGCAAACCAATAAGTATATTGCTGACAGGAGCAAACGAAGAAAATATACCTTCTCACGTGAAAAAGTTGACACTGTGAGAGGCTTTGTTGCCGCGCAGAACATTTCAGCCGATATGCTCGACAAAATGAGATTGAAAAATCAGCAAGCTATAGACGATTTTGTTCGTCAATTCAACGCGGCAGTTTCGAGCGAGAAAAAACTTGAGTCCGAGCAAATTAAAGATGCCCTCACGTTTGTCGACCAGTTGCAGGGCATTGACGATGATCAATTCCAACATATACGTTCCGGTGCCAAAACCAGCTAAGTTTATTCATTTTTAACTGTAGTGTATGTCACGACCGGCCACAGCCGAACACCATCCTCACCACGACGAACACGGGCACGATAACCATGATAATGGTCATGGCCATGATGAGGAAAGGGAAGTGTTGGCAGTAAGTGAGGAGGAACACAAAACCGTAAGCCATGAGGTGTATGGAACACTTGGAGATGTGCTCGGGTGGAAAAACGTTTCCATGGATACGGCCAAAGTACAAGATGTCGAGCTGCTTGCCTGCACGGGGTATGACGGCAATTTCGTGGCGGAGCACCATCGCATCGCCGCACTCATCGACGCTTCGCAAGAATTTGGCGCCAGCCGGGAAAAAGCCGGGTCGCCGATGTCGTTCGCGCAAATTTACGAAGCGGTGTCAAAAAATAAAATGCAAGTTCGTATCAAATTGGATGGCATGGACTATATTACCACCCTGCCAAAAATCGCGCAGTACCGAAAAATTCGCGAAACGAATAAATTCTTGGGTAAATTCGCTATTCAGGATGCAGAGCTCAAGAAACGTTTCTTTAATGGTGACCCATTGGTAGTGACTGCCGGTGGCAACAAAATTGATCTGCGCGAGCAGTGTCCGATGGACGATATGAGTGATTTTGATATGGACACATATTTTGAAAAAATTAGAAAAAATCAGGTGAGTCTACAGATGATCGGTCAGTGGAGAGATGAAACCCTGAAGCTACACCACATCGAAAACGCTGGGCACGCACTCTTTTACGCTACCGGCAAAATAAAAGGCAATGGCCTTCCCGAGTTTTTATGGCTCCCCTCATCGGCTATCACTGCCGCCAACGATGCCCGCGGTGATCTTACCGGTAAAACCACCCCTGCGTTCCGCGCCGAAGGTCATGTGCACGAAATCGGTACGTTCAACGAAGATTACGGGATGATTGTCAAGTTTGATCCCGATCTGTTGCAAAAACACCGCAGTGCCATTTCGAGTAACAACGTATTCGAAAGAACACTTCGTCGTACCTTCAACAATGCGGTAGCCCTGCAGACCAACGAACGTTTTGAATCTGAGTACGACGAGAAATTGGGCAAGACAGCAGTGTATATCGGTGGGAAAAATAGAGGACAAGCGATCAACAAAGCTATGCGAGCGACGTATGATAGGGGTATGAAAGAGATGCGTGGTTTTGCAGCTTCGGACGATGAAATTGACGATATGATCTTCACCGATGTGATTGCACCATTTCTGGCAAATAATACTCTTGATTGGCAAATGTGTTTAGCCAAAGCACTTGAAACATCAAACATTTCTGGCTTTAAATCACTTGAAGCATCGCAAGGTAAACGCTGGACCGATGCCAATTTTGTTTTAAAAATTCGATGTCGAGATTTGAGTAAACCTGGATTTCAGGTAACCGAGCAAACTTTTGAATCAGTTGAGAAATTAGTCGGCTATTTAAATGACCGGATTACTATAGGTGATATACCGTGGCGGACAGAGAAAGTGGCAGTTAAAAAAGCTGAAAAAGAAGAAAAAGCAAAACTGAAAAAGCCAGTCGATGATTCCCCAGAAGGTGAAGAGCAAGTGGACAGAGTGTGGCATTTGGAACAAAGAGAAATGGAATCGTACAGTAAACTATTTCGAACCTTGCTGGGGGGTAACGCCATTCCAATTCTACAGGAATTTGTGAACGACGGTACGAACGCTACCATCAAGGTAGGTGATACGGATCGCGTGACCTTCAGTGATTATATGAAAAAAAACCTGCGAACCGTAAATCCTACCATCTTGGCAGAGGTTGCTGGTGAAACCGGTGATATGGGAATAGAAAAAATTCTTGAACATTTGGATTCTATGGAACCGTCAGCGCGTACCGAACTGCTCGACTTTGTGCGCACCAGCGTCACGATTACTGGCACGAGTGTCGGCACACCCCCCGCCGTTTAAAAAATATTTATATGGATGTCAATTTTGATCCACGGTACACATTTTCCAATAGATTGCTCGAGCTTACCGCTTCGGCCGATCTTAGGGCACAGGTAGAGAAACGTACGGCTGCCTGGCAGCTGGAGCGGTGGGAAGATGTGCTCATGTGGCAGGTGCTTTCTCCGGACCCTGTTGAACAGGCTGCCGAAATTGATATCTATGAAAAAATGGTGAATACGATGCGGGGTAAGGTGGAAACGGTACGACCCTTTTCGGTCAATGAGGTGCGCGCGCTTAATCTTGACGGTGCGCAGTTGGTGTCAGTTTCGTTGCAAGATTCATTGCTCCGAACTTTGTACGTCATTATTAGTGAAGGTGATTATGAAACCGCGATGTTCATACGCCGCGCGTTGGAAAAAGTTGCTGCCGTGGGCGTCGATTTCCCCGATCTCGAACCACCATACCGCCGATTTTATCGCCGTTTTTATACAGTACTCTGCATGAACTTTTTCGAATTTATGGCGCCAGAAGCGCAGGCAACTGTATTCAATAGCAGCATTATTCTTTTGGCATATGGCCTGGGGTTCAACATAGACTCCATTGTGCGCCGTACGTTCGAAAGCATTCTGTTGTTTAAAGATCGGCAAAGTACGGCCACTCTGCTTGCTGGCGCGCTCTTCGATAACGACGCCATTATCGGTCCGCCGAACGATCAAATGTTGTATCGTGTACATTATTGGATCCGATTAGCGCAAATTTTTGCTCAAGAAAAACTTGATGAAAAGAAAGCCTTTGAGTTCATGACTCACAAAGATTTTTTTGCGCGACGCACTGAGCGTGAAAAAGAATTAATTAAAACCGTGCTGTTGCTGTATGTTCATCTGCTCGACGGTACTTTTTTGGGCGATGCGGAAGTAATAGAGAAACATGCGGCAAAACTTGAGAAAGATTCGTTTGCCAAAACGACAGTGCGTATGCC
>CAYTPE010000001.1:8241-74362 GCA_964439885.1 uncultured Gammaproteobacteria bacterium | reverse complement strand
GCTGGAATGCTCCACTGGTGGTGGCGAAATTAGTCGCGGCAGTTTGGCCGGTGACCCAAATGTTTCCCGCTCCGTCGATAACAAGATCATCGCCAAAAGTGGTTGTGTTCCCCTGCACATACGTTGAGGCGATGAGAGTGGTTAAGGTTGGATTGAATTCAGCAATGACTGACGCTGTCGACCCACCCGCATTATATACTCCGCTATATGAGCTGCCGGCCATCGGTAGATCGTTCGTCTGCCCGGATCGTCCATAAATATAAAAATTTCCATTAGAAGCAATTTTAAAGTTACTTGGTGAATCGGAGGCACTACTGCTGTACAGAGTAGAAGCTACCAACGATGTCAAATCTGAACTAAAAATCGTTAGAAACATGTCCGTGCCACCAAGTGTGCTTGTCTGGAAGGCCCCCGGTGTGGTGGGATAGCTCCCGATAGTACTACCAAGCAAAGCAGGTCTTCCCTGCGTATCAAGCAAGAGCTGGGTTGGCGCGCTGTTCTGACTGGGGCTACCAATGTACGTAAGAGCACTTAAATGACTGGTATCGGACATTTTAGCCACGAATATGCCGGTTGTTCCCACCAGCGTCGGCCCATAAGCTCCTGTGGACGTAGGTAAATCCGTAGAAGCTGTGGCGGCTGCAAAATAAAAAGAACCGTCATTTGCCACTACACCGCGCGGGCCAGTTTCATTAGAATTGCCGCCAAAAAAAGTACTGGCAACCAATGTATCAAGTTCAGGGTCAATAATAAGCGGCTTTGATATATCGTATTTCCCTACGCTAAATCCATAGGTATAACGATTGAAAAGCGTGTAGCGAACTGGGACTTCTTTTCTCACGTTATTGATAATTTGGTAGGCAACTGGTTTGGAAAATTGAAAAGAAATCGGCTCGGCTGAATTGCTTGAACGCACCGATAAAGATCCGCCGCTTTCGACACTGAGATTGACGCCGCCCGAAACAGTAAATTTGATTTTACTCGGATTTACTTTTGGGCTCACGGTAAAGATTTTTTCAACTGTATTCTTTTTTGTTTCGAGATGAACAGCAACGCCCGGAAATACGTTTCCGAGCGAAATTGAATTATAGGTAGCAATATTACTCTTCCACTTGGAAGAATCATTACCGATAAAATAATTGACGCTCGTGCTGGCCCGCTCAAGACCCGTAACCGTAAAGGCTCCGCGCACAGGCGCTTCGGAAAAACCTGAAGACGATGGAAATGAATAGACTAATGTGTCCGAGAGCACCGACACACTCCCCGGCAAAAGCTCTGCCTTAAATTTGACCGGCTCAGCGTATTGACCGGCATTGTGAATAAACGGCATCGAAAGGGATGCGGAAACAAGAGGCGCATCAGCTGCGCGAGCAACAGTTACGGCAAACGCACAACTTGCTATAAAAGCTAGCACTACCACAGCTCTCACCCAATAGTCAGATACTTTTTGTGATAAAAACAAAAACATAACGTTTATAATATTGGGCTTTACAAGTTATTTTTAAGGCTCACCTCGTAGACGATTTGCTGCAATTTATGCAACGCCTGTTTGGCTTGGTCGAACTTCTGTCTATTATACCCAGTTAAGTCCATATCGAGCAACTCCCCAATAATTGCTTCGGCGACTTGATAGCAGTATTGCACCATATTGAAATTACGTTCGGTGGCCGATTTAGTAGCGTAGCGTACAATTTCTCCCGGCACATCGGCCAACCCAGCGATAAAGGCATCGGAATCGATGGGCAACCCTTTAATTTCTCCTAAATCTTTTTTGGCGAGAAACTGCTGAAACAAAGTAGCTTCGATAAATTCCTCGAGCGCGGCTCGATAAGATCCTTCTTCAATAATGCGGCTATCATTCTTGTACTTTTTGACCAAACCGGCGAGCAGCTCTTTGGCCGCCGTGAGAGACTCGTCGGCATCGGCGGTGCTATCGCGTTGCAGAGCGAAAATAGCGCGCTTGGCGTGGTGCTGGGCGTCTCCGGCGGATTTGATAACATCGCGGCGCTTCTCGGCGTATGAGAGCAAATCGGTACGAACTTGTTGGAAGTATTTTTTGTTGAGCATACTATTTCTGGTTATTCTAAAAAATTTTTTTACCATTTTTATCTATATAATACGCGAACTTTCCTTCGGCATCCATAAGCCACCACACTGCTTCAGCCGCATCACTGGCCACATCACCATCTCTGCCATAAATTATGTTATACACTTCCTGGCGTATTTCATTTCCTTTATCGTCAAGGAGGTAGTTATACCCACCTTCAAAATCTCGAGCTATGGCTCTTCCATATACAAAATTAGATATTTTTCTATAGGGTTTTTGAGTAATGCGTTTACCGGTTTTGCCGTCAAGTAAGTATTTTTTTGTCCTACCGCTTTCTACTTCTTCATCGGCAATGCAGATGTGGCCAAAACCAGCATAGCTTATATTTTTATAACCATCCGAAATAGGTTGAAAATAAGTGTCGAGAATTACCTGCTTACCGTTCAACCGCGCCACTCGTATACCACCCGGCAACACGTTCGCATATTCATACCCATCTGAAAGCTTGTTTTCATGATCATCTATAAAATATTTTTTACGGCCGATCATTACAACTCCGAGTGCACCTTCAAAGCGAACATGATCGTAGGCTTGGCTAACGCTTCCATCAACGCGGATAAAATAAAACTTTTTATGTGCATTACTGCCTAAAGACCACGTAAAAAAAACAAACGGACCATCATTTTGGACATCTTCACCAATGAAGCCTGAGGGTGCCTCAAAAATGCGTTGGTGTTCTTTATTCAGAATATATCCACCCCTACTACCTTTTCGAGGGCAAATCGTATAGGGCTCATTAGGTGTAATGTCCCCCATTAGTGTATCATCCAATAATTTTCCGTCCACAGTATAAAGACGTTTAATGTCTCCATTCGGCCGGCGTTCATCGGTTGATACAAGACCAGTTAAAGAGTTGATGAATGCCCGCTCACCCAGAAATGAAGCGAATGGTTCATTTTCATCCAAACGACTGAGCGAGACTTTTTTGATTCCAGCTTCGTTTTTGGCTAAACTTATATAGCCCCCACTAACGTATCGGCCTTCTTTGGCGAGCATTTTTTTTTGGAGCATACCGTTCATGTCATACCACACAACTGTTTTCTCCACTTCTTCACCGACAGACCTTGGTTCTTTTGCACTACACTCCCACACACCAGCCGATTCATTATCGAACCGACAGCTGTTTTGTCCTGCTAGCACCACATCACCCACTCTGTCTACCAATTCGATTTCTTTTGCTCCCAGAGTTGAAGGTCTGACTTCAACAACAGCCAAACCTTCTCTACGAAGAGAATACCAATCAGGAATTTTACCTACCACGAGCACATTGGGATTAAGTTCAAAGACCCTCTCTCTCCACCCATACCCCTCAGGATCTTTAATTCTCTCCATCAATTCTTGATAGGGCAGGTGCGAAACAACCAGCTCGCCTGGCTCGCCCGATACGCGCCACGAAAAATCATCTTTGGTATTTTGTACGTGTCCTCCGCTACTCAAGGCTCGGTAGAACCTAAAGCTCTTGTCGTCTTCAAAAGCTTTGCGTAATTTTTTATCCTGTGCGGCGGTGGGATCTTCGAGCGGTTCCCGTTTGTCGCGATGCACTCTTTTGAGACGGAAAACAATATCTCGCTGATCTATTGAAGTATCGCTGCTTGCTGACGCCATTTGCAAACGGCTACGCATGGTAACCTCTCGTGGTGGCGGTTCAGCCAACGCAACATCTTCTGCTTTTGATTTGAGTGCAGCTTTGGATCGCTCGGCAGCGAGAAAGTCTTCGTGTTTGTCTACTACCTGCGAACGTGGATGTGGAACCAATGGCGCGAGATACAATTCCTCAGGCGTCGTCACTACTGAACCCTCAAAATCGTTTTGAGTCAACTCATATGCTTCGCTTCCGTCCAAGGCGTATGTTTTGTCTCCTACTTTCATGAATGCGCGCAAATGCGGTTCGGCTTTCTTGTTCTTGCCTTCCACTAAAAGCTGCTGCATGTGTATTTCTTTTTCGGGATAACGATGGCGAAACATAACGAGCACCCACTTGGCCAAACCCTCACACCATACTGGCTGCTTATCTGCGCGCGCGAGCATCGATGTGCCCTCGCCACTTGGCGGCTGCAGGGCTAACACTGAGTTCATATCGGCCAATTCGTCGGGCAAACGCGGTAGCGCGTCGATACGAGCATATTCTGCAGCAATATATGCTTTTTCATGTTCGTGCTCTTCTACACTAATGCCACCGGAAAAAAATTCTATATCTGGCATAAGATTTGCCCAATCAAGCTGCTGCCGCTCACCACGCTCAGAGCGTTCCATAATCTCGCCGGCTTTGCGGCTAAACGCTTCGGCTTGTGTGGTATCAATTCTGTTACGATGGTACCAATTTGCCATTTCGTGCCAAGCCTTTTTTGGAAGACTGCCAAGCGCGCTGAGAGCTTCTTTACTCACCTCCACAGTATCATCGGCAAACGCAACAACTTTGTCTCGTTCCATGTATCCGCCATGCAGCGAAAACGACAAACCAAGCGCCACACCTAGGCGGTGCTGACGTAAAAAATTAAAAAAGCGTGACTGTTTTGGTGTCAGTTCGGGAATGGATTCTGGAGTTTCTGGTTGAATTATTTCTCGTTGATCCGAGCCGCCCTGAGGCTCCGACAGCCCAGCTTTCTCTTCTACCCCTCTTGAACCATCTACTATAATGGGCATTTTTTCTGACATAACGTGTTATACACAAAAAACTCTTGATTTTTTTCATTGTTTAGTATATCATTATGAAAGTCTAAAGTCCATAAATTCACCTTTCAGAGGTGTGCCAGCTTCGGTAATATATTGGGTCGGTAGCTCAGCTGGTAGAGCAGATCCCTTTTAAGGATAAGGTCCTGGGTTCGAACCCCAGCCGACCCACAACAAAAACCCGCCGACAGGTGGTGTTTTTGTTTACTGCGATGCTCTCGTTTAACTTTTGCCATTGTGCCGGTCTTTTGATACAATCTAGATATAACAATCTCAGCAATCTCGTTCCGGCGAAAGCGGAAATGACAAAAAACGACTAGTAACTTACTGCAATCATATACTATGAACACAACCGAAACAGGTACTGAGCGGCAGCTGCAATCCGCTGACACCACCGAAATAACGTCGCTTATTGCGCCAGTAGTCGAAGCTTTCAAAAATTACCGCGCTGCACGAGAGACACTCGACACTATCAAACTCGCCATACAAAGCGTTGACGAAACCAGGCTTCCGAACGTTGAATTTATCGCTCGCACAGGAGTTTGGCCAAAAGCACAAAAAAGACAGCCGGATGATTTAGAAGTCTACAGCCAAAAAACGGACAAACAATTTTCTTTGTATCAGGCAATCAGAAAAAAAGCTCTTTCGGAGTGCCCGCCGGATCAGCTGCTTACTCTGACCAGAGCTATTGAAACAATGGAAGATCAAACCGAAGAAATGGTGAGCGAAACAGTGCCCGCAACGAACATCTATGATCTGACTCGTACCCGCTTTGATCAAATGGAAACAGGCACGCTTGCCGAAGAAATCGAAAGAATGCAGACCTTAATTACTGAAAGTGGTGGCAGATCAGAAACCGAAATCGAAATTATAGAAATAATGCTCAAGGCGGCGCAGGACGTCTTTAAAAATAGAAAAAATACCTAAACATCGAATAAAAGTTAAAAGAGCGCGCGAGCGCTCTTTTTGTTTCACTGTTTTAGAGTGAGGAAATAAACTGTATAAACATTATAATATCTGCTGGTTTATTTTGCAGTGGAAATTCAGTACCGTTATTTTTGATAATGATATATTCTTTGCCTAGCCAATTCTTTTGAAAGGAAATGCACGGCAGGATCATGGTGCGCGGTACAAACTGTTCGGCACGATCACGATAGGCTTCACTGATGAGCGCACCGTTTGCATCAAGCCATAATCTACGCGCTTTATCGGAAACCCTATTTTGTAACAAATACCCTGCCAGTTGCCCCAAAGCTCCAAACAGATGGGTAAAATTAGCCACAAAACTGATTGGCATTTTGAGCACAAACATACCTTCAGCTGTAATAAGCACATCATAGGTTTGATATCGACGCCCAAGCAATCCACGTTTAACCCAATTCTTGGAATAGTATATGTTCATAAAAGTAGTTAACGTAATTGGGCCTCTAAGTGGTCGATCTCCCAAATTTCCTTGCCAATATTTTGCTCGATCGCTTCCAAATCTTTGAGGAGCTGTTCCTCGCGCGTGCGCTCATCATCGGACAAATTTTTCTCGAGTTTTACTTTGTGTACAAGCTCCAGCTCTGCTTGAATATCACGGCGAATGACGGCAAATCCGCGACGTACGGACTCCTCGGCGGTGCGAATTTCGGTAAGGAGCGCCTTGCGCTCACGATGCACATGGCGCGCATGGTATAGTGTGTAGAACAATAAAATCAGGAAACCAAGGAGCGCGACAGCGGCCACCGCGCCATTGATCGTTTCGACGCTGATGCGTGACGTGCCGAGGTGTACAACAGAAGTACTGACTTTCAGTTTTTCTTGCGGGCTCGGCGGACTGATTTCGTTACCAATTTTATTTTGCGTCCAGAGCAAATATTCACCACTCGAAAGAAACGAACCGTGGCGATAGAACCAGTTGCCGCGATTATCGACGGGCACGACTTCGGTGAGTGTTTCTCCGGTGGAAAGATTTTGCAAATAAATGATAACCGAACTACCGCCCGTGTCGGTTTTTCCACCGATATAAAAAATATCTTCGTTTGTGATGTTACGAGAAATGGTGTCCACGATCGGCGGCGTCACTTGGACGACATCGGCGCGAGCTGGCCGAGCCAGCGCTACAAACGCGATGATGAGCAAACACGCCGCAAGCTTACCATAGCGCGCTCGAAAGCGTTTCAGTTCATCAAGATCCTGCTGGAGCTTTTGGGGTAATTCTCGATTGGCACGCTGCGCGATGATACGATGGCGCCAACTGCGAATGCGCCAAAATATGAGCCCGATTGCAAGAATGCCCGTGGCCATGAGTATCCAGAACACATACCATGGAATGGTGAGTGCGGATCCGATTTTAACACCTTCACCTCGCACGACTGTAAAGACCGGATTGACAATACTCATGCGCTCCGTAATTTCTTGATAATTGCCGGCAAAATCGTACGCTCGAACGATCACGTCGTAATTACCAATTGGTAATTCCGAAAACACGTACGGGCTTGTGACTTCGATAAAGAGTGGTTGCGCATTAAAGCCGCCATCGGCGCTCGGTGAAAGTGGAATAAGCTTCAGTTCGTAATGGCTCACACTCGATAGACCATCGGTGGTAGAAAATTGCACGATTGGTTCACGACGACTGGTACGCGCATCAGGGATAATATCAACCGGAAAAGCCGCCGGGGCAGCGGTATCTATTTTAAGGGCGAAATGCGTGACTCCACCCCAAGCTTTGTCTTTAAGTGATTTGATGTGGAAGTAATGAATACCATCGGGAACATTTTTGTACGTGACGCTTTGGTTGATGCCTTCGGAAATATCATCGGGCACATCTCCCGGGTTCTCACTGAGCATGTAACTATAGCCATCAACATTTTGTTCTGGTGCCCAACGGAGCACGACCGTAGAGATATTATACCAGTTGGTCTGATCGGGATGTGTTTCTGAGCTCACAATGGGCCCCGCTGGTGGCGGAAGAACCAAATTGTAGACGCCGTTAGTTACTTGGCGTAGCGCTTCGGTGCCGAGACCATTATTCAACAATACTTTTGATTGATCGGTAAAACGAACCACGGCATTTCCTACAGAATTAACTCGAAAAACCAAAGTTGTAATAGCCGCACCGGTGGACTTAATGCCGCCGGGAATGCCACCTTGCAGATCGACGATACCTCGTTGATTGTCTACTTTGGGCAAGCTTGTCCAAATACTAATGACTGAATTGCCCGTGGAAGGAGAAACCAGTTGTAATTTATCCGCTGGATATGAGATTTGCGCGCGAATGGTATTAGCTGTTTCGTCTTCAGTGTTGAGTAGTACGGTGATGGAAAAAGTACTCCCCACGGTGAACGTACCACTTGACGGACTAAAAGTGAGAGAAGCGGCATGCGCGGAAAAAGGGAAAGCGAAAAAAAGAGCAGCGGCTACTATTGCGCTGAAGAAAAATCTGCGTACCACTCCCCCATTTAGCTGCGTGTCTGGGGTGGTGTGTCGGTTTGTCGCGACTGTTTTTTCCATACCACAAAACCACCGAAAAGTACTACGATTAGTAGTATACACCAAAAAAAGAGTTTCGTATATGAATTACGCGCACCTGATGCAGGCGATATCGTTTCAATTCTCTCATTACCTGATTTGTCGAGCGCCCGTATGTGCACATAACTACCTAATGATTGATCGTTTAATACATACGGGCTCGCCACTTCAATCCAACGCTCAGGATTGGGTGTGGCACTTTTTGTTTCCTGAACTTCGTATCGATCTATCCCCCCTCCCCCATCACGTGAAGCAAACACCACAAACCATTGATTGTTGTAGAGTGACGGATACCGAGAAATGGCTGGTTTAAAAGGGTCAGGAGCAGTCGTATCGATTGGTTGCGTTGAAGAAGTTGCTGTGCTTGTTGGAATTAATTCACTGGCACTTGGTACCACGGCCAATTCACTGCTTCCACCAATAACCGGCACCGGCGTACCTCGCCCATCGCTCAAAAATCCACGCACATTCCGAGCTTGCACAATTGACCGCGACGCACCGTCGATTGAGGTTTGTACCGTGTGAAAGGTTATTTTAAACAAGCGACCATGACCGGTGCTTATACCACCGGCTGACAAACCTTTGAATCGTATCGTACCATGTGCCTCATCCACCGTGGGTCGCTCTACCCAGAGCGAAACGACCGAATCACCATCGAGCACCTGATCAACAGCGAGCTCTTTGGCTGGATACACCAGTTCGCCTTCGAGCGCATTGATGGTGGCCGCCCCAGTATTCACAGCCACATCAAGTGTAGCCCCTTCTGGGCGTGATGCGGCCACCGTGGCAGGACTAAAAACCATCACTATTGACGGATCGCTCGCGGCTGCGGCAGGAATGGCGACAGCTACTGCGAATGCAGCGAAAAGCAAAGTACGAAATATATGTTTAAGCATATTATCCACCCGTCCAATAGTACATAAGAATACTAAAATCAATAATATCCACTTTGCCGTCATGATTCAGATCGATGGCATCCGGTGGATTCTTTTTTTCAAACCAGAACAACAAAATGGAAAAATCAATCAAATTAACTTTACCGTCACAATTAAAATCTGCCTCTGAACATTGCTGTTGTTCGGTTCGATCAACTGTTTTATTGCCAACAATAAATTGTATCAGTTGACTGAGACCCGTCACTGTCCCATTGCGCTCCAGCCGAGCGCGCACGCTGTAGGCACCGTTGCCGAGATCCGCCACTTTGAAGGGAGTGGAGAATGTACCACTCGAATCGAGGGTGACTTTGAACTGCAAACCAGGTATTTCATCAATGGTGATAACGGAATTCGAGTTCGGCGCGCCTCTGCCGGTGATGGTAATGATATCGCCCGGTTTGACGGACTCTTTATCGGTTGTAACAAGAGGCGGTAACACAATATTTTCTATCTTTGTCGTAGATCCGAACTGGACATCAGTAGTATACGATACGGAACCGGTACGATTGCCATTTTTATCAGCGGCATAGATGGTAAAAACCGCTGTGCCTGGACTCACGGACTGGCCGATAGAAAAGGTGCCCTGCGCGGTGCTCTCGGCAGTAGCAATGATCACACCATCCTTCACGAGATACACCAAAGCACTGGGGAACGTAATGCCGGATGCCTGAATGGTAGTAGCGACAGCGCCTCCCCCACCCCCACCCCCACCACCACCTCCAGCATTATTTTGATTATTATTTCCGCCAACAGGTGTAGCGGAAACTTGCGATGACGTGGCAATAGGATTGCCATAAAAATCATTCGCTCTAACCACAAAATATCGAACGCTGTTGTTGGGCAACCCTTGCACGGTGTGCGCCAGCACGTCTCCCACATTTGAATAAGAGTACGGACCTCCGTCCGCCGCAGACACGCCGACATCATAACCACTAATGGTGTAGCCGAGTGCCGCTGTGGCAGCTGTCCAGGTGAGATTTACGGAAGCGTTACCGGGGGTGGCCACAGCGATCGGCGCGGTTACTAAGGGAAAATAAAGAAAACCAGTACGATACACAAAGTTCGTACTGGTACTTTCGCCGATGACGATGGGGCCAGAACTTCCAAATAATTGAAAGCTCGGTGAAGCCGCGTAGCCACCATGAAGAGTCACTACCGGGTCGGCAGAAGTGTAACTCGGAGAAGAAAATGTTTCAGCTCGCGCGACCGCGCTCAGAGTGAGTATGCAGCCGAGCAGGCATACGCTGAGAATAGCCAGGCGCATACACGTCCCCTTTAGATAAACTACTATTGTTTGTTAGTGTCAGTTTCAGTAGGCTGAGTTGGAGTTGGCGTAGGAGCTGGCTGGTTCGTGCCGGTTGGATTGCCGATACTGAGCGGTGCAACTTCGACGATCTTGTTTGTGTTTGGGTTATACAAGACAACTTTACGAGCATTGCCGTAAATGAGCACTTTGTCCCCTACTGATGCATGAGCAAAAAATGGTTGGCCTTTTAATTTTTCCGGATCAACAACAGTAGCAACGGTTGGAACTTCACCTGCCGGGAGCTCCATAAGCTGACCAACCTGTTTGACGAGCGAGTCAACTGTTTGCTGCACATACTGCTGCGGATTTTCTTTGGCTTGAACGAATTTTTTGGAGTAATAAAAAGTGGTACCACCTAAAACAAGCACCAATGCTGCCAATACCGCTATGATAATTTTTTCTCGTGTTTCCATACGGAAAGTAAAATTTAATAGTTAATATGCTTACAGTATAAATGATTTTTGTAATCGAGTAAAGTGGTTGTCCACAATGAGCTAGTGCATGCCGGGCAACGCAAACCCTGGGATAGCACCATCGGGCAGTAGTGTATCATCGGGTGGTTGAGACACCAGAACAACTGTTGCCTGATTGACAAGTCGATGGGTAGTGGATCGATACAAAAAGGCTTTTTTGGCTTGGCGATAGATAAGCACCACATCGCCTGTTTGGGCTTGAGCAAAAAAACTTTGGGTTTTGAGACGATCGAGTTTGGTGACAAAATTTATCTCGGGAATTTCATTTCGTGGGAGCTCCACCACCCGGCTTACCACTTGTACGATTCGCTGTTTATCATCATCGGTTAACTGCTTTTGAACAAGAGAGGTAAAATCAAATGGCGCCCATTTTTTTTGATACACGACAAATCCCCCACCGACACAAAGTATCGCTCCGACAACAAAAACCAACACATGCTGACGTATGAATTTCATACACTATATCGAATTATTGTGCCGGCGTAGAACTGTTACTTTGTTCCCCAGGTGCGGATGGAGAGTTACCGCCTTCTTCTACTGGCACCGGCGACTGCACAACAGCATCAGGTGTAGTACTAGTACCATCAGAAACCGTCGCATCAGTGGGTGGTGTGCTTGTATTTACTTGATTATTTTGATCGGGTACTGCATTTTGCGCTGGCAGATTGACCGGAATCGTATACACTTCCCCACCGGCTGAATACGTCTGGAAGAGTACCCAATCGAAGGGTAAAGGTTCTTTGAGGGGGGCGACGATGCTAACCTCGAAGCCTTGTCCGGCGATTTTGTTGGTTACGGCTAACGGTGCGATAATGTTGTGCAGCGGCGTGAGAATAATGCGCGAGTCGACGGTAACCTGCGTGTTTGATATGAAAATATGATCGGCATCAGCGGGAATTTCGGCATGGCCGGTGATTTGATTCGTTCCGGATGGAAGTGTGACTGAACCTTCGGGTAAGACAGTAATGTTTTTACTAAAGAACTGTACTGTGCTTATCAGTGTGGTTCGGACACTTTCGGCAAAGAGTGTAGTTACTCGAACAATGGACTCTTCGATAGCCTTAAAAACACCGAAGAGCTGTTCGAGCAATGATTGTTGGTCGGCTATGGCCTGCTCGGTGGATGTACTTAAACTGCCTACACCGGTAAAACCGGCAGGTGGTGTCGTTGTGGTGTCGCTTGATGTGGAAACTTGGGAGAGCGGACTCTCAGGAGCAGGCGGAACTAAATTTGTAATGTTGACGGTAACTCGATTGTCATTGTTGCCAAAATTAAAAAATTTTCCATTATTCTTCTTTTGTGCGGCATTGTCGACAATTTTCACATCATACTGGCCTTCATCGATTTTCCATTCGGTCATTTTCTCGGTGAGTGAAAATTGATTATTCACACAGGGTGCGGAAAAGCTTCCCCATCCGGTATTAGTAGCTCTTTTGTACATCACAATGTTGGCTGTATCACCACTGCAATCGCCATTAATAATTAATTCTTTCGAATCAGGGTTGTAATACACCGAACTGGCGGCTGACACATGAGCTGCTGGCACGAGGAGTGTTGCAACAAGAACAAGGAGAAGGGAAGAAAAAATTTTTATACGCATATTATTATGTTGTTTATTTTAGAATTACCAGGCCCATACATCGACCTCACCTGCCCCTCCTCTGCCACCAGTACCTCCATTAACAGTAGTAGTACCGGCTCCACCACCACCACCGCCGCCGCCAGGAGCGCCACCGTTACCACCGGTACCGCCATTGTTAGCACCGTTTGTGGAAGATCCACCACCGCCGCCGCCTTTACCGCACAACAAGGAGGTTCCTCCCGTTCCGTCGGTGCCGTTAGTACCAGCCGCACCGCTTGAACCAGCCGCTCCACCGCCGCCGCCAGCCGTAACCCAAACACCGGTGTTACCACCAGCGCCTGGTGCATTGGCCACGTTACCAGTAGTAATATTTCCACCTGCGCCACCGCCACCACAACCCCAGAGCGAGGTACCGCCATTTTGACTAGCTACTGTGATTGAAGATCCGCCACCAGCAGCACCACCCCATTCGGATGGTTGGCCAGAAGCCGTACCCGCGCTGCTACCAGAACCCTGTCCCGACAAACCAACTGCGTTGCTGGCAGTAGCCGGCAAGCCGCCAGTGGAAGCTGAACCACTGCCACTATTACCAGCACCACCGTGACCACCACCTGTACCACCTGAATTCACTGCAGTTGTGCCCCCAAAACCGCCGCCACCACCATAACAGGTGACATACGTGCCAAAACTGGATGCAGTACCAGCGCTGCCGCTGGTGCCGTTGGCTCCGTTTACGCCGCCGGCGCCAGCCCCACCTGGCTGGCCAACAGTAATACCAATACTAGATGTTACGTCAGAAGCTAAAAATGTTCTGATGAGCACAGAGCCACCGCCACCGCCACTGCCCCCAGCTCGTGCACCACCAGCCGCCTTCGAACTTCCGCCGCCACCGCCACCGCCACCGCCAATACAACGCACGGTAACATATGTAACACCGTTTGGCTTGTTCCAGGTACTTGTGGCGGTAAATGTTTGAGCATTAGCAGCGCTATCACAATTTTTCCATGACGAATTTTCGTAACACCGGAATTTTTTGCTATTCGAATTATAATAGATAGCACCGTCCGCACTCAGTGGAGGCGTGGGGTCGCCAGCATCAGATTTGGTATCAACATATAAGAGTGTAGTGGTCGTAAGCGCGGCACTTCTATCCCCTATCGCCACAAAATCAGCATTCCCTGCTGAAGGGCCGACGCTGAAAAGCGTCTCATCGTTTTCTAAATTCATTACTTGGAAACCATTCCCATTCGGGCTAGCTGGGACGAATTTAGCATCACCATCAAATATACCTGAAATGGTGGTGGTGGCTAATGTGGTAGTATTGGTAAATATATTTAGCCCGCTCCATGTATTATTGCCGCTCAAAGAGACTCCGCCGCCACAACCTGAACAGCTGCCGACTGTCAGGCTGCCGATGTATGCGATGGTGGAAGTTAATGCCGTACTTGTGGCGCGTGAGAAGACCAACCCGTTTGAATACAGGTTGGTAGTAGTGGCATTAGTAAACACGCCGTTTGTTGTATACAAATTCGTCGAGGTGGCGCTCGTGAAAATGGCCTTGGTACCTGTAGCGTTAGTAAAGGTGAGACCGGTAGAAAAGAGGTTGGTGGAGGTAATGCTAGTAGCGTTTAGATTTGTTATATAGGTTGTTCCTACACTTGTATAAAATGAATTATCAGACACAGAAAAAGCACTTGCTGAAATGGATGACGAAACAACCAAAGCGCCGGCTAGTGTAGAATTGCCGGTGCCTTGGACCACAAGATCTCCGGCTGACGCGATGCCCAAACTACCAACAGTCAACCCTCCAAGCACAAAAGCTTTGTTGCCAATGTAGAGATCATTTCTAATTTGTTGTGAACCGACATCGGCAGAATATGCCACCAGAGAGCTCACTTCCGTTCCCTGTAAATCAATTACATAGAGAGTACCATCACCATTATCTACAACGTAGGCGTATCTTCCGTTAACGGCGATGCCTTGCGGTGAAGCAAAGCCTGTAATGGTTTTTACTAAGACTGGGTTGGTAGAGCTTGCCACGTCTACGACATCAACGGAGCTGTTGGCTTTATCTGTAATGTAGAGATAGCGGCCAGTACCAGCCACTCCCCAGAGAGTGCCGCCGATTGAAGTGGTCGCAACATTTACTGGAGCGCTGGGCGTACTAATATCAACTACGTTTAACGAGCCTCCATTTAATACGTACGCGTATCGGTCTACAACATACACGCCATTAACCTGATTAGGCATAGCAATACTACCATTAACAACCATTGAGGCAGGGTTGGAGGCGTCAGCAATATACAGATTGGAAGAGCCCGAGTAGTAGGCATATTTACCAAAGATAGTAATGCGGGTTCCACCAGTAACACCACCCAAGCCAGGAACAGATGATACATTATTTGGATATTTAATATCACGAATTTGGACCTGACCAAAGCTCGGAGACGGAAGTAGGACAAAATGACCATCTACTCCTATATCTGTTGGTGAAAAAGACAAAAGCGACTGACCAACTTGAGACGGGGCTGCTGCAGTTGAAAGATCGTAAATATAAAGGCTTGGCGTAGACGACGCGGCAACATACAAATATCTACTATCATTATCGATGCCTGTTGGCCCGACGTTAATTCCAACGCTAATTGTATTAATTACAGTTGGTGCTGCCGGATTGCTTAAATCAACCACAGATATGGTAGAACTAGCGAAATTTGTTACATAGGCATACCGTCCTCGAAGTACTAGGTTGTATGGTTTAGAACCTGAGTTGGCAAGAGCAACGCTGCCGACCACTGATATATTTGAGCCGCTTGATATGGTGTTAATAAAACGATTGGTGGCGGTGGTAGTAGCAGTTAAGGCTACTGCGCCATTCGCAGTAATATTCGTACCAGACAAGGTAAGGGCAGATGTACCGGTGACTGAGCTGGCACCCTGATAATAAGCAAAATTTCCAGCTGTCGAAGTATTTACACCACCGCTTGCCGCACCGCCACCACAACCCGTACATGTGCCGACGACCAAACTTGCGATATATGCATTTGTAGTAGTGATAGAGGTACCTGTGGCGATATTAAAGGTGAGACCGTTGCTGTATTGATTTGTTGAAGTAATATTAGTACCTACCAAGAAACCAAGATTTGCGTATGTGGATGTTATGCCTAGACTTGATAGATTAGTGACAAAAGAATTAGTTGAAGTAGCATTTGTCGCTACAAGGAATGTACTTTTCTCATACGTAGTGGTGAGCCCGAGACTACTTAGGTTGGTGGCAAAAAAGTTGGTGCTCGTTGCGTTCGTGCCGTTCAAGTTAGTAAATGCCAGACCTGTTGAGAAGAGGTTGGTTGACGTGGCGTTGGTCAAGACAGCGTTGGTCCCCGTGGCATTCGTAAAGGTTAACCCAACCGTATTTAAGTTGGTTGATGTGGCGTTGGTTAGAACGGTGTTGGTACCGGTGGCACTCACCCAGGTGAGATTGGTTGGAATGAAGTTCGAAGCTGTTAAATTAGTGAAATTACCATTAGTCGATGTGATGCCACTAGCCGTGATGAAGGAGATGTTACCGTAGGTGGAAGTACTGCCAAGACTGCTGAGGTTGGTGGCAAAGAAGTTGGTGCTGGTTCCATTGGTACCATTGAGATTAGTAAATGCCAAACCGGTTGAGAAGAGGTTGGTGGAGGTGGCGTTGGTCAAGGTGGTGTTCCCTGTTAAGGCAACCAGGCCACTGACGGCGAGGTTGGTGCTGGTCACATTGGTCAGGACGCTGTTGGTCCCCGTGGCGTTGGTCCAGGTGAGATTGGTGGGGTTGAAGGTGGCAGCACTGAGGTTCGTAAAGCTCGCGTTGGTGGAGGTGACACCGGTGGCGGTGATAAAGGAGAGGTTGCCGTAGGTGCTGGTCAGGCCAAGGCTCGCGAGGTTGGTGGCAAAGAAGTTGGTGGAGGTGGCATTCGTACCGTTTAAGTTGGTGAAGGCAAGGCCAGTGCTAAAGAGGTTGGTACTGGTAGCGTTCGTGAAGACACTGTTGGTGCCCGTGGCGTTGGTGAAGGTGAGGCCAACGGTGTTGAAGTTGGTGGAGGTGGCGTTGGTCAAGGTGGTGTTGGCGAGAGTGGTTAAGCCAGAGACGGACAGGTTGGTGGAGGTAACGTTGGTCAAGCTCGCGTTGGTTGAGGTGATGCCGCTGGTTGTTAAGAAGGTAATGGTGCCATACGTGGACGTAATGCCAAGGCTCGCGAGGTTCGTGGCAAAGAAATTGGTACTTGTTCCGTTGGTACCAGAGAGGTTGGTGAAGGCGAGGCCGGTTGAGAAGAGGTTGGTGGAGGTGGCGTTGGTCAAGGTGGTGTTCCCTGTTAAGGCAACCAGGCCACTGACGGCGAGGTTGGTGCTGGTCACATTGGTCAGGACGCTGTTGGTCCCCGTGGCGTTGGTCCAGGTGAGATTGGTGGGGTTGAAGGTGGCAGCACTGAGGTTCGTAAAGCTCGCGTTGGTGGAGGTGACACCGGTGGCGGTGATAAAGGAGAGGTTGCCGTAGGTGCTGGTCAGGCCAAGGCTCGCGAGGTTGGTGGCAAAGAAGTTGGTGGAGGTGGCATTCGTACCGTTTAAGTTGGTGAAGGCAAGGCCAGTGCTAAAGAGGTTGGTACTGGTAGCGTTCGTGAAGACACTGTTGGTGCCCGTGGCGTTGGTGAAGGTGAGGCCAACGGTGTTGAAGTTGGTGGAGGTGGCGTTGGTCAAGGTGGTGTTGGCGAGAGTGGTTAAGCCAGAGACGGACAAATTCGTACTTGTTACATTGTTCAGAATACTGTTCGTTCCCGTGGCGTTTACCCAAGCCAAATTCGTGGGGTTGAGTGAGGTCACACTTAGTGCTCCCGTCACTGCCAAATTAGTAGTGGTAACATTCGAGGCAACAAAATTGGTAGCTGTCGCGTTCGTAAACACACCCGTGGAGGGGCTCGACGCGCCAATCGTTGTGTTGTTAATAGTGCCACCGTTGATGGTAAGATTGTCCGCTACGTTGGCATCTCCAAGCGCTCCAGTGATCGAGCCAAAAGATCCGAGAGCCAACGTGACAGCATTGTTACCAAGTGTTCCCGAATTGATAGCGGTAGCGGAAATATTTCCCGTGTTGTCAATAGTCAAAGAGTTCGAAACCATCGCGTCGGTCACCGAGTTAACTGGCAGACTCACCGCGCCCGTCGCGACAAAATTGGTAGTGGTAATGTTAGAAGTCGACAAATTCGTCGGACTGAAATTACCTACAGCTAAATTAGAAAAAAATGCATTCGTAGAAGTCAGACTCGTTCCATTTGCATTCACAAAATTAAATTGTGACGCAAACAAATTTGTCGAAGTAGCATTGACACCAGACAAATTGGTATAAGCAAGCCCCTCAGCAAAGCTATTTGTCGATGTACTGTTTGTAGCTACCAAATTTCCTACTGAAGCAGAGCCAATAGCGGCGTTCGTAATGCTTGTTGTGGCAAAAGTTGCGGTAGCAGTAAATACAGACAAACCTGAAACCGTAAATGTGTTACCAGCAAAGGTCACCATGCTTGTGCCCGTTACGCTTGTGCCATTCAGATAATACGCCATGTATCCTGCCGTTGATGTGTTCACCCCACCTGCCGCCCCCCCCCCACCACAACCAAAACACACCCCCGTTACAGTTAAATTATTCACCGTAGCATTCGCAATTGTTGCTTTGGAAATACTCGTTGTTGCCAACGTCGTTGTGCCAGTAATAGTCGCGTCATTGTTGATGAGAAGTGCGCCGTTGGCAGTGAGTGATCCGGCCAATGTTAAATTACCGGCAGAAGAAAGTTTATTCAGTGCAGAAAAAAATTGAATGTCACCACTACCACTCCCCTGCAAAAGAAGCGGGTTTGCGTTGGTAGCACTGAGCCCGGCAGTGGCACCACCAAGCACGATAGCACCATTGGTGTGCACGGGAATCTGGCTGCCTGTTGCAATCTGCGATGTGGTAAATCCGCCATCTGTGTTCGCGTTGATGGCATAACCGCTAGCAGTCACACGCTGACGTGGAGCCAGTGTTTCGAATGCCACACCCGCGCATGAGCCACCCACCTGGGCTGCTACTTCTACGTTCAAGTACACCTCATCGGAATCCTGAAAATTATAATCAAGCAAATCCCCTCCCGCAGCAAGATCGCCGATTGCGCCGTTGAAAACACCGCTCTTAACTTGTAGCGTCATGGTAGACGGAACTCCTGCCGGCCATACCTTTGCGCCCTGCCCGACGGTGGCGTTGTCGTACAGCGAGAAACGGAAACAATAGTTGGTACCATTGCCACCAAGCAAATTCCCCGCCCCATCAAGCAAACGACCCTGATAGGTGAAAATTTTAGGTACACCAGTGGCAGCTGTCGATACAAACGGATCAACAAAAAGGCCCCCTAAAGCAAGTACAAAAAGCAAAAAATAGCCGGTAATGCGGCCTAATTGTGCAGCTATTGTACGAGCACTTCCCAAATGCATGGTTTTCAGGAAGGAAATGAATTAAATTTTATCTAATTATAACAAAAAATTGCTCTTTCAGCAATTAATAATACGAGTTATTCACAGCCCAAGCTTTGACTACCGTTGACAAAGTGTCGAACGGCACATTTTTCGCTAAGGGTAGGTCACTTTTGTATGCACACCTCTTCGATGAGCGCAAGAATCTTATCCCCAGGTGTCCGCGGCAAAAGTTCGTGCATAGCCACCCCCAATTCACGGCGCTTTTCGGGCACTTCTACCAGGTCTTTTACTACCTGAGCTAGCTTAAGTCCGGTCTCTGTCCCCCGCTCCAAAGTTATGATCCCGCCATGGGTGGCGAAAAGATCGGCATTTTGTTCTTGATGAGTGCCAAACATAGGCAGTATTACTGCCGCCTTCGAAAGAGCGGCGATCTCAGTCAAGGTTGAGAAACCGGCCCTGCCTATTACCACATCGGCAATGGCATACGCGTCCTTCATCTCATCGGTAAAAAAATCATACACATGATAGTTCGGATAGACGACAGCGGCACGTTCCGAAAGTTCCTTGGGGCGCTCTTTTCCCACGAGGTGGATCACGTGCCATTTACTTGGCCAGTGCGGCAACGCGTCAAGCACCAACTTGTTCACACTTGCCGACCCCGTACCACCACCGAGCGCGAAGATCACCGGCGCGTCAAACGGAATAGCAAATTTTTTTCGCGCCGCCACTTTGTCGGCGACGCGCAGATCACGTGACGGATTACCGATCCACTCGGCGTGATTTTTTTTCAACGCATCCGCTGTCTCGCGCACGGCCGTTGTGACTTTGCGCGCGAACGGTAACATCAGTTTGTTCGCGAGCCCGACACGCACATCTTGCTGATGCACCCACGTGGGCATAGCGAGCAGTCCGGCTGCCCAGTGCAGCGGCACGCTCACGTAGCCACCGGCCGAGATAAGTAAGTCCGGTTTTTCACGCAGCAAAAAATACAGCGACTGAAAAAAAGCCACGACTATTCGGAAGAGATCCACCACGTTCCACAGCGATACATACCGCCGCCATTTGCCTGAACCAAGCGAAAAAAAAGGTATATTATAACTTTCCACCACTCCCCTTTCCGGGCCATTGGCGGTGCCAACCCAGATGAATTTTACTTCCGGAAATTTCTGTCGGTAGGTTTCGGCGATCGCAAGTAGCGGAATGACCGGACCAAGTGTGCCGCCACCAGAGAGGATAATTTTCATAGAGAACGTACAGACGTACAGAAAGTACAGAAGTACAGAACGTACTGACCTCGTTAATAAATATTAAGCACTCGTTTTATAATCACACCGTTGTGTGTAAAGCACGCCACCAGTGCCAGTTGCAATTTTGTTGCAATCAAATACTGTTTTGTCTGACGGATTACATTTGCCGGAATGAATAGACCTCGTTTTAATTCCAATACTATTTTTTCTTCGATCAAAAAGTCTACATACTATTTACCAACCTTTTGTCCGGCGTAGGTTAATGGAACCATGTATTGTTCTACAAACTTGAGAGGAATTTTGCTCAGCCCGATTGCCGCAGCTTTCTAATAATATTTTTCCAGGTGACCTCCGCCCAACTCTTTAAATACATCGAATAAAACACCGTTAATTTTGTAGGTCAAATCCGGATATAAGAAATCTTTTTTGATGATAGCAACCCCCTCCCTTGACATATATTTTATATTTAATTCTTGTACCTTCCGTATTTCTGTACTTTCTGTACGTCTGTACGTAATTAATAATCACGCAATTTACTCACAATATCCGTCTGCTGAATTTTTTCGAGTGCCTTCGCTTCAATCTGGCGAATACGTTCGCGCGTCACACCAAATTCTTGCCCTACTTCTTCCAGTGTGTGTGTTACACCGTCACTTAAACCAAAACGCATCTCAAGAATTTTTTGTTCACGAGGAGAGAGATCTTTAATTGCATTTTGAACGTAATCACGCAAAATTTGCAATCCCGCCGCGCGATCGGGTGAGACATTTTTGACGTCTTCGATAAAATCACTAAGTTGTGTATCTTCATCGTCGTCACCAATCGGCACTTCCAAGCTCATGGTGTCTTGCGAGATCTTGATGATGTGATGAATCTTATCGACTTCCTCCCCCATTTCGGCGGCCAGCTCTTCGGGCGTGGGGTCACGGCCGAGGTCTTGCTGCAAACGGCGCTGCACTTGCTGGAAGCGGTTGATAGTTTCCACCATGTGCACTGGAATGCGGATGGTGCGGCTCTGGTCGGCCAGCGCGCGCGTTATGGCCTGGCGTATCCACCAAGTGGCGTAGGTGGAAAATTTATACCCTTTACGGTAGTCGAATTTTTTTACCGCGCGAAACAGGCCGATGTTACCTTCCTGGATCAGGTCGAGGAGCGACAAGCTTTTGCCCACGAATTTTTTGGCAATGGAAACCACGAGGCGCAGGTTCGCTTCGATGAGTTTGCGCTCGGCGGCTTTATCGTTTCGTTCTTTTCGTTTGGCGAGCGCGACTTCTTCTTCACCAGACAGCAGCGGGATCTTGCCGATCTCGCGCAAATACATCTGTATGGAGTCGCTCGAGATTTGAGCCAGATCAAACGGCACGTCCATGTCCGGTTGCTCGCCTTGAAATTGTTTGAGGGTTTCTTTGTTTTGTTCTTTGGTGCCGAGCAGACTGGGCGCGGTTTCTACTACCGATATGCCATTGCGCTCGGCCAAATCCAAAAAGCCTTCGTATAAATCGAGGTATTGTTCTGGTTGCGGCAAAACGCGCATGAGTTCGATTTCCGTGATGAAACCACGGTTGCGCCCCTTGCGGATGAGTTCCCAGAGCTCGGCTTCGGACGGTTCACGTACCGGCTCGAGGGGAATAAGTGGCACGCGCGATTTGGCGGGTGCTTTTTTTCCTCCAAAGGAGGATCCACCTCTGGTGGAGAAAACAGTACTTTTGGCCTTGACCCGTGGGGCCTTGTGGCCGTTTTTCTTAAGAATTTTTTTTACAGCCTTCTGAGCTGCTTTTTTGGGGGCTGATTTAACAGCCTTCTTAGTTGTCTTCGCTCGTTTTACCGGGCGATGTGGTTTTGCAACCATACTTTTGAAACTCTAAACCCTAAGCTCTAAAATCTAAACAATGACGAATGACACATTTCAAATGTTTTAAGTAGTATTATGCCATTTAAAACATTGGAACTTTTATGTGATCAGGATTGAAAGTTTATAATTTACATTTTAAACGTTCAAATTTTGTAGTTCTTGGAGCAGCTCAAGCATCTTCTGTTTCTCCCCACTTTTTTCGGCCATCGCCATTTCTCTCTCCAGTGCCTTGCGTCGTTCTTTGTTCCACTGCTCGGCGATGCGCTTCCACAATTCAGTGAGTTCGGCTTTAGCGGTCGGCAGCGACAAATCCTCTACATTGCGGTAGGGTCGGAGCACCAATATATCAATCGGATTTTGCGCTTCGGTCGCATAGAGTTGTCGAAGCGCTTCCATATCCAGTGCTTGAGCTTTAGTATACACACCCACAGCGTTTTGGTAAAGAGCACTAAAAGGTGTGCCTGCGAAATAGTCTGGCGACAGCGAACTCGCGTATGTCGAATACAATTCCGGGAATTTCAAAAGTAATGACCAAAATTCCTGCAGCAACAATTCGTACGGTGTGAGTGCTTCTACTCGCTCTACCACTTTACTCACGGGCTCATTGTTTTTTGGTGACGGCAACGTTTTAATTTTTTTGAGTTCTTCGCGTAAAATGGGTAATTCGATACCGAGTTCGCCGCTTACTCGTTTAATCCATTCATCGCGTTCCACGGCGTTGGGAATAGAGCGGATTTGTTCGAGCAGAATAGTCGCGGCGACGCGTTTCGCTTTGGGTTCACGAATATCATAGCGTGAGAGTACAATCGCCAGATACCACTCCATCACATCAGCTGCTTCTTTCACCGCCGTAAACCATACCGTCGGATCTTTTTTGATGCACTCGTCAGCGTCTTTGGCAAAGCCGGGTGGAATACGAATCACGCGCACGTTCATTGCTTCGGATATCGCTGTGGTAATACCACGTTTGCCGGCATTCTCTCCGGCGCTGTCGGCGTCGAACGCCATGGCAATATTGGTCGTATATCGTTTAATCAGTTTAATCTGCTCTGTTGTCAGCGCGGTGCCCGATGCGGCTACGACGTTCTTCATGCCCGCCTGGTGGCAGGCTATCACATCCATCTGACCTTCTACTAGTACAACCTGATCCTGGTTTTTTATTTCAGTTTTCGCTCGAGAAAGCCCATACAGCACACGTGATTTATCGTAGACGGCGGTTTGCGGAGTATTGACGTATTTACCCCCCGAATTCTCGGTTTCGACCAGTACACGGCCGGTAAAACCCACCACATTGCCATGCGTGTCGGCAATAGGAAACATTACACGTCCACGAAAACGGTCGTAATACCCACGTATGGATTCACTCGTAATCTCCCCTCCTTGCGAAGGAGGGGTAGGGGTGGTAGTCGAAGTGACTCCTTCACGTTTAATCACCAGTCCCGCGGCTACCAAGTCGTTGATACCAAAACCTTTTTTGAGAAAATATCGAGTGAGCAAATCCCACTGGTCGGGAATAAATCCAATTTGCCATTCTATAATAGTTTCTCTTTTCAATCCGCGGCGCTCCAGATATTCGCGCGCGCTTTGAGATGCGGGCAACTCCATGAGAACGCGGTGAAAAAATTCCGCCGCTTTCGTGTTCACTTCCAGCACCCGGTTGCGCGCGCTCGTGTCGGTTTCGCTTTTGAATGTTTCTATTGGTACACCGGCACGCTTGGCCAGGAGTTTCAGCGCTTCCACAAAATCAAGCCCTTCCATTTCTTGCACAAAGCTAAAAATATCGCCGCCTTTCCCACAACCAAAACAATGCCAGATTTGCTTATCGGCATGCACCATAAATGACGGCGATTTTTCGTGATGGAACGGGCAGTTGGCTTTCCAGTTCGCGCCCGCTTTTTTGAGTGTTATGTATTCGCCGATGAGTTGTACGATGTCGATGCGATCCTTTATCGCCTGTGTATCGGTGGCCACGGATGAGAAAGAGTAAAGAGTAAAGAGTAAAGAGTAAAGAGTAAAGAGCCTGCCTACGCAGGCAGGTAAAGAGTGGTGGTTTCGTTTATTATTCTTTATTCTTTACTCTTTATTCTTTTCACACAACACTCAAACCTTATCACCCCACGGCTTAAAAAGCAATACGTGGAGTAGTGAGACCCGGGGGTCTCGCCGGTCGCTCGAAAGCGCTCACGGGCGAGACCCCGCGGGGTCAGCCTCCTAGAGGAGGAACTTAGCCGCCAGCGCGGCCAGCAGAGCGGCCTCCAGGGCCGCGATTCCGCCCGCCACCCAGAGGTAGCGGCGCAGGCAGACGATCTGGACGAGCCGGCTCTCTGCCAGCCCGTCAGCGAGCGGCCGATGCCGCTTGTCGGCCGCACTGCTGCCATCGATCTGAGGCATGTACCGCGTCGGGGCATCGGCCCCGGCGGTACGGTCTGGAGTAACCGGCGCCGGAGCTCCCGGCACCACGTTTGCACGACGATTGGCCATCTTCTTCCTCCCCCCAGCGACATCGGCCGGGTTATAAATATGCTTTACAGAAGCACACTCATAACCCTGCCAATAGCACGCTACTATATACGCTAATTAAACCAAAAAAGTAACTGCGGAGTATAAAAAAATTCTCACCTTGAATATTCCGTATAATGTTTCGTCATTATTGACATTAAGCCTGCCCTAGAGTATGTTTTATTTAAATAAAGTGCGCTTTAATAATGTAATCTTTCTGACCGGTGTCGATCGTAGTAGTGTATTATGCGTATATACTATTGCGGTAGACACGGGTCGTGGTGACCCGGAGGAGGTCAAGATGGAAACGTGGCGAGTGCTTGGAATACTGCTCTTCGCAGTGGGAGTTTGGGTGAGGATCCTCTGGTGGATCGATCGGGACAACTTCCGCTTCTTCCCCCGACTCATGAGCCACTTCTCGTGGCTCTGCCTGCTCTTCGGAGCGGGCGCCGTCGTGTTCTACCTCTACAAGAGCTGAAGAGGAGCCCCCCGCTGGCGGCTCCTCCGTGCCGCCCCCACCCCGCCACAACGGAGCGAGACGGAAGCCTCGCCCCGGCTACCGACTCGTTAGGTCTCTACCGATGCGTATAGATTTAACGAGTAGCCGAGGCATTTCCTTTTGGAAAAAGGCTTCATCAAGATAAAAATCCTTACTATTTGAGTGGGGATTTTTTGTTTTACTTTTTTCACTATAATTGTGAAATTCTGTTTAATTTAGCCACTTTATCGACATTCATTTTTCTTTAGCTATTGACAAAACACACCAAAACTGGTTTACTTGTGCCCAACTGACCCCCAGATCTCGCGTGGTTTGTCGCGGGTTCCCTCCCGTGGACGGATCCCGGGTTTGGGGGTCGCTTTTTTCTCACGCATGCATGTGCGTGAGAGAGGACGGCACCGCTTCGGCGGTGCTGGTGTATGGGGCTATGGCTCAGAGGTGAGCGTCCGGCTTCAAACCGGAATGCGGAGGTTCGAATCCTCCTGGCCCCATCCAAACGCCAGCCACAGCTTCATCGTGGTTGGCACAGTCGGGCCTCGGGCCCCGCTAGTCGTGACCGCGTGTGTGTCTCTGTTCGGAAAACTCCGGCCCCCCGGTGAACGAACAAGGCATGGCGGCGACGAGCGGGTGCCCGCGGCTCTCTTTACCTACGCACGTACGTGCGTAGGGCCAAGTGACCTCGCCTCGGCTGCACAGCATGTGCTCTCACCTTACCCTCCGGTGGTGATGGAGCAAGCTGTAGCAGCCGAGGCAGGCCAGCTACTACACAACAAAAAAACCTTTGTCCAAGGTTTTATTTTTTTTAAAATATTTTTTGTACCCAACGGCAATTCACCAGCCTTCACTCAACATTATTCCTTCCTTAGTGCTTCGATTGGATTGAGTGCCGCGGCCTTTTTGGCTGGGTACAAGCCAAAGAGTAAGCCAATAAAACCGGAAAAGCAAACTGACAAAATGATAGATGAAAGAGAAATGCTGAACACCCATTTAAATCCGGCTGCAGTGGCACCAAGATAAATAAGCAAAGCCAAAAGCGCGCCGAGCACGACTCCCACCACTCCCCCGCCGAGCGTCACAAGCACTGCCTCCGCCAAAAATTGACCCAAAATATCGCGTCCTTTGGCTCCAAGCGACTTGCGCAAACCGATTTCGAAGGTGCGTTCGGCTACCGATACATACATGATATTCATAATGCCAACTCCACCTACAATAAGCGAGATGCAGACGAGTGCGATAAGTAATAGAGTAATACCGCTCGTGATCGCACTGAGTGACGACTGCGCCTGCACCGTCGTTTGCACCACAAAGTCATCATGAGCCTCGTCGGCTATATTGTGATTTTCACGCAAGATATAGGCAATATCCTTCGCGGTACTTTCGGACTGGTTTACGTCTTTAAATTTACCGGAAATACTCACATAGTAATCTATCCCGAGCAATCGTTTTTGCATGGTTTTAGTGGGGAGCATCACCATATTGTCGAGGTCAAAAAAGAATGCTGCGCCACGCGGCTTCAGAACGCCAATCACGCGGAACGGTTTGCCTTTGATGTAGATAGTTTTGCCTTCGGCCGTATCATCACCAAATAATTTTTGTTTGGTTTTGGGTCCGAGCACTGCTACCTGTGCGAGCGAATCTTCTTCGTCTTTGGTATAGAAACGTCCTTCTTGAAATTCAAGCACCTGCACTTCAGGTGATGAGTAGCCGGCACCAGAAAGTAATGATTTGCTAATCTGTCCGTTATAGCTCACGATTTCCTGGCCCGATACTTCACCTTCGGCCGCCTCCACATTCGGGAGTTTCAGCATATCAATCACATCTTTTTCTTTGAGAGTGGTAATAGTAATACCAACTGAACCAAACCCGCCAGAGCTTTTTGAGCTTGGCACACGGGTTTCTATATGAAACGTACTTGCGCCAAAAATATCGATCTGCCCCAGCACCAGCCTTCGAAGCCCTGCTCCTGCCGCGCTAATAGTGATAACAGCTGCAATACCAATAGCAATCGCGAGCATCGTTAAAATCGCTCGTTTCTTTTGACGAACCAGTGAGCCGTAAGCGAGTTGTATGGGGGTGAAATTCATTTTTAAAATTATTAAGAAATTATTGAAAAATTATTTTAATATTTTCACACAATAATTTCTTAATAATTTTTTAATAACTTTTCAATAATTATTCATACCGTAACGCCACCATCGGATCAAGGGCGGCGGCGCGGCGTGCTGGGTTGAGTCCGAAGATGAGGCCAATGGAAATAGAAACGACGCAGCCGAGTATCACCGACGACCAAGTGATTACCAAATCCCACTGATACCCCATGCCTTGCGCGACTTTGGCCACTGTGACCGCGAGCAAACTACCGAGTAGTATGCCAATAGCACCCCCCAAAAACGTGATGAGTACCGTTTCCACCAAAAATTGACTGATAATATTACGCCGCTTGGCACCAATGGCTTTTCGTAAGCCGATTTCTTTGGTGCGCTCTTCCACGGCTGCCAGCATAATATTCATAATGCCGATACCGCCAACCACGAGCGAAATAGCGGCAATGGCAGCGAGAAAAAATTTGAGAGCGTTAGTAATATTCAGCAACACATCCACTCCTTGATTGGTGGAGCGAACCGAAAAGTCATCGTTTTCCGCGTTTACGATGTTGTGTCGATCACGCAGTATGGAGCGAATTTCTTCCATCGAGCTATCCACATACGCAGCGTCATCTATTTTCACCCGAATAAAATTTACATGATCGATGCCAAGCAACAATTTCTGCGCGGTCGTAACCGGCACAAGAATTTGATCATCTTGATTTTGGAATCCACTTTGCCCGCGCGACGCAAGCACGCCTACCACTTGAAAATTTGTTTTTTTAATTTTTATTCGTCGTCCGAGTGCGCTCTGGTCGCCAAACAAATCATGCGCCACCGCGCTGCCGAGCACCGCTGTTCGCTCTACGCCCACCTCATCATCATGCGTAAAGAAGTGCCCTTCGGCCATCGAGATATTTTCCACATTCGGGTACGATGCACTCACACCCATAAACGTCGTATCGGTTTTGGATTCATCGGTCGTTACCGTGTCGGCACCACGCACATATGACGAGTATGCCACAACATGAGGGTTGCCTGAATTCAATATAGCCGTGCCATCGCTATCTTTAAGCGTGGTAATAACAATGCCGTAGACTGCTGCCGGTGGCCCGTTGTCGTCCGACTTACCGGGTAAGATGCCCACTAAGTTCGATCCAAGGCTATTGATTTGGTTGATGATAAGACTTTGCGCGCCGGCACCTACGGACATAATGACGACGACTGACATGACACCAATAATAATTCCAAGCATCGTCAAAAACGACCGCACTTTGTTGCGGGAAATAATTTGCCAGGCTGATTTGAGATTTTCGAATAACATGATGATGGATTACCAAATATCTCAAAAAGGACAATTGTCATTCTGAGTGGGGTTAACACCCCCGCCTATCCGCCTTTGGCGGGAAGAATCCCTTTCGATTGGTGGAGAGGGATCCTTCGGCTGTGGCCTCAGGATGACAAAATAAATGCTCCGGTAAAACACATTACTTCGCCAATTCCTCCCGCTCCTTCGCGATCTGACGATTTTTGACTGCTTCATCTTTTATGATGAGGCCGTCGCGAATTTCCAAAATACGTTTAGCGTGCTCGGCGGTGAAGCGTTCGTGGGTGACGAGTATAATCGTACGCCCTTCGTCGTTGAGCTGCTGTAAAATTTTCATCACCGCGAGGCCGGACTTGGAGTCGAGGTTACCAGTTGGCTCGTCCGCAAAAATAACATCCGGATTGTTCACGAGCGCGCGAGCGATCGCCACGCGTTGCTTTTCACCACCCGAGAGCTGCGCTGGCGTATTGGCGAGGCGATGCGATAGGCCAACTGACTCAAGCAGTTGTTTACCGCGCTGTTCGCGTTTTGCGGCGGCTGTTTTGCTATAGATAAGTGGCAACACCACATTTTCGAGCGAGCTGGCGCGAGGGAGCAAATTAAAAGCCTGGAACACAAAGCCTACCTTGGTACTGCGCATCTCGGCCAGTTCATCGTCGGTAAGCGTGCTTACATCCTGCCCATCAAAGAGATATTTACCCGTGGAGAGTTTGTCCATGAAGCTCAGAATATGCATGAGCGTCGATTTGCCGGAACCGCTCGGCCCCATGATGGAGACAAATTCCCCTTTTTCGATACTGAAATTGAGACCTTTCAGAACAGGGGTGACGAGCTCCTCGTTCACATAATCCTTTTTTAAATCAATGATCTGGATTAATGACATACCTTCAAATTTTAAGTTCTAAACTCTACATCCTAAACAATTTCAAAACTCACATACCACATTACGAAACCACCTTTTGAATGTAGGTGATTAAAAATTTGAGTTTGTTTAGAGTTTAGGGTTTCGTATTTAGAGTTTTATTGCTTGGTGCTCACAATAATCTGTTGTCCTTCCGTAAGGCCGCTCACCACTTCCACGCGTCCTTCACTGTCTTTCAGGCCGAGTGTTACGGGGACACTCTTTTCTTGATTCTTGTTTTCCAGAATACGCACACTCTTACTACCGTCATCGTTGGTGCGCACCGCGCGTACTGGGATCGAGAGTGTGGCATCGCGTTTGTCGGTGGTCACCGATACGTTTGCCGTCATCCCTGGTTTGATCGCTTGATCCGTATCGTTCAAGGCTACCGTTACTTTGTAGTACACCACATCTTGGATAACAGTGGAGGCCGGGTCGATCGCTGTAATCACACCGCTGAATTTGGTTTCCGGGCCGAAGGCATCAAGCGTGATATCCACCGGGTCGTTCAATTTGAGTTTGGATACATCGGTTTCGGGGATATCAACTTTCACTTCGAAATGCGGTGATACCATTTGGATAGCCACATCGGCCGATGTTACGAGTTCACCACGCTTTTTGTTTACTTTCGCGATGACGCCATCGATCGGCGCGCGAATTACTGCTTTATCACGCGCTGCTACGGCTGCCGAAAGTGCGGCACGATATGACGCCACATCAACTTCACGTGGCGGTACCGTACGAGCCTGATAGTTCGCCACTGCTTGGTCATACGCCGCCTGTTTGGCGTTCACGGCCACTTTCGCGTCAGCAATCGCCTGCACGGCGCTCGCAATGCTCGTAAGGGTTGTATTGACTCCGGAACGAGACGTCGTGATAATTGTTTTCTTAGCATCAAGCAAATCCTGCGTCAAACTGCCTTGTGGCACGGTTGCGTTAAGAATTTGGCCCACTTGTCCGAGTAGCGTACTAATAGAAGTGAGCGATGCGGTGGCAGGGGCAAAAGCCGACTCGACTGCCGAAGGGGTGCTTACCAAACTAAGCGATGCAATGGCACTGCGAGCCGCATCACGTTTTGCCTTCGCATCAGCATACATGAAACCGGCGTCATTCATTAGAACTGGGTTGCCGCTGCTGAGATAATTTTTGAAATTTTGGTTTGCAATCGTATTATCAATGCCCAAAATGTTGTCCGCTTGTGTAATAGCATCATCCATTTTACCGAGTGATGCCTGCAGCGTCGTAACTGCATTCGCATACGCGCTACCGGAGATGCTTATCCCGCCGACTACTGTTGCGTCCACACCAGCGTTTGCTTTGGCTTGTTCGAGCGATACACGAGCAGCTTCCACAGCCGAAGCGTAAAAAGCAATATCCTGGTCGGTTGAGCCGGCAAGATGCTGTTGCAAATTGGCATTGGCCTGCGCAACCTGAGCGTTCAGGGCAGCCAAATTCAAATTGGCCAGAAGCGTACCAGCGCGCACATGATCACCTTCTTTTACAGCCACATAGGTGAGCGTTCCGGGAGTTTCGAATCGTAAATCGAGGTCGTTCACTGATTCCACATTGCCGGTCGCTTCTACTTTTTGGACGAGGTCTGTGCGTGTGACGGTGGCCATTTCATAGTTGGGTGGTTGATTGGCTTTTTTGTAGTTCCGATAGACAATAAATACTGCCACCAACACCACAATCATGGCTGGAATGTAGAATGATTTCTTTTTAAAAAAAGCTGTACTCATATTTTTTAGAGATGCAATTTCGCAGTCATCTGCTTAATAAACGCCTCCATTTTCTTTTTGGGTAAAAATATGACCGCCCCGTTGTGAGCCATAACCACAAACGTATCGCCGGGCTTCAGCTCCATCTGGGCACGGGCTTCTTTGGGTATCACCACTTGCCCTCGTTCACCGAGCACGGCCGTCCCGCTAAAATGGGCTTCGTCATGGCGTTTTTTGCGTGTCGCCATAGAAAAAAGTTAAATATGTAATTTCATACTTATCATACCATGCTTTTTCAAAAGAGTAAAGAGTAAAGAATAAGGAGTAAACGATTCACTGCTTACTCCGTACCATTTTCCTCTCTTTCCCATCGCGCTGCTTCTTTCAGATACTCGTCTTTAATCTCTTCGAAATACTGTTTCGCCGCGTCATACTCGTTCGGAATTTTACCGTCGAGAATAGCTTCTTCAATGGCTTCTTTTATTTTACCCACCGTTGGCCCAGGTTTAAGCCCACACAGCTGCATTATCTCATCACCGCGCACCGGAGACTGGAAGGCGCGGAGTTTATCTCGCTCAATCAAGTCATCAATCGTTGAACGCAAACGATCGTAATTCTTTAATCTTTTTTCTTTTTTATACGGGTTGCCCGTAGTAATGTCACCTTTACCGAGGATGAGCAGATCCTCCAGTTCCTCCCCCATTGTGACAATGAGCCGGCGCACTGCCGAGTCGGTAATACCTTCGTCCATGAGCGCGATTGGCTGTAGATGCCAGCGGATAAGCTTAGCGATATAATCGGTTTTTTCTTTGGAGAGTTTGAGGCGGCGCGCGACGTTATAAAACAATTTTTTACCGAGGTGCTCGTGCGCGTGAAAGCTCCACCCAATTTTGGGGAGGAATTGCTTGGTACCGGGTTTGCCAATGTCGTGGAGAAGCCCGGCGAGGCGTAGCCACGGGTTCGTGGACCACTCGGCGATGTTGTCGACTACTTTGATACTATGTACGAGATTGTTTTTGTGTTGGTGACCAAAAATTTCTTCCACACCGTCCAGGGCCGACACTTCGGGGAGTACCACATCCATGAGCCCTGTGGTCCACATAAGTTGCAGTCCGATTGATGGCACGGGAGTCGCCATCAGTTTAATAAGTTCTTCTTGCACTCGCTCACCGGAAATGATTTTCATTCGCTCACGATTTCGATGAACGGCTTCGAGTGTTTTTGGTTCGATACTGAAATTAAGCTGAGCCGCGAACCTCACTGCGCGAAGCATACGTAGCGGATCGTCACTAAATGTAACATCCGGATCGAGCGGCGTGCGCAAAATTTTATCTTCAAGGTCTTGCCGACCGTTGAATGGATCAATCGCTATATCACTTATCTCTTTCGTATTTTCGTACCTTTCGTATTTCGTTACATCTATTGCCATTGCATTCACAGTAAAATCTCGTCTCTCCAAATCTTTTTCCAAACTAGCTGCCTCCACTTTTGGTTTGCGTGATTTCTCGTCATACTTTTCGGTACGCGCTCCCGCGAATTCCAAAACAAGTGTTTCGTTGCTCTCACCAACCCACCCCCCGTCCGCCGCCAAGGCGGACGGCTCCCCGCCCAAGCGGGGATTTATGACATACCGCGCCGTATCAAAATCGGGAAACTCAATAAGCGAGCCTGACTGCTTCATTGCCTCATCAAATTTTTTTGCGAATGCAATGCCGGAACCAACCACCACAAAATCAATGTCCTTTTTTTGCCCGCGACCGAGCAGCGCGTCACGCACAAAACCACCGACGATATATGTTGGAGTTTTATTATGTTTGGCGATTGTGGCTATAAGTTCAAATACCTCTTTCCCGTCCATACATCAGTAAATGTCAAATGACAAATGACGAATTTCCAATCAAATTTTAAGCTCAAATATCAAATATATTGTATTGAAAATTGGATAATGTGCTTTTTATTTGGCATTAGAAATTTGATACTTGACATTTTCAAAGAGTATAACACAAAACCAAAATAAAACCAGCCCCAGGGTGGGGCGTGGCTATGTCTCCAAAACCGACTAAATCTTCTTCCGCGTCCCCATCCTATTCTCTGCCACCTCTTCGGTAATCCACCCTTCTTTTACCAGCTGCTTGAGTGAATTTTCCAAACTGATCATACCGTCTTTGCTACTTGTTTGAATGGTGGATTTAATTTGCGCGATATTGTTCTCACGAATCAAATTGGCAACGGCTGGAGTATTCATGAGTATCTCACGAGCTGGTACGCGACCACCGTCTTTGGCCGGTACGAGCTGCTGCGAAATCACGGCGCGTAGCACTGCCGAAAGCTGAATCAGTACTTGTTTCTGCTTGCTACCTTCAAATACATCCACGATACGCTCAATTGCTTCAGCGGCACTACTGGTGTGGAGTGTAGAAAATACGAGGTGACCAGTTTCGGCGGCAGTGAGCACCGTGGCGATGGTTTCGGGGTCGCGCATTTCGCCAACGAAGATGACGTTTGGATCCTGGCGGAGCACGTATTTGAGCGCGGTGGCAAACGATTTCGTGTCGGTGCCTACTTCACGCTGCTCCACCAGGCTCATTTTATCTTTGAAAACAAATTCGATTGGATCTTCCACGGTTACAATGTGCGCTTTGCGTGTTTTATTTATTTCTTCGATCATGCTCGCGATGGTGGTGGATTTACCGTTGCCAGTGGGGCCGGTGACGAGAATGAGGCCATCGAGCAATTTTGGCAACTCCAGTAACTGTGGTTCAAAATGCAAGTCGGTGGAAGCCGGGATCTCGGCCGGAATCAGGCGCGCTGCCATGCCAATGCGGCCGCTTTCTTGGTGCAGATTCACGCGAAAGCGAACGCCGTCGAGTTCATAGCCAAAATCAAGCTCTTTTTCTTCTTCATAGCGAGCTTGCTGGTCTTTATCAATCAAGCCAAACAAAGCTGTTTCAAGCTCTTTGTTCGCCAGTGGTTTATCTTCAAGCTCTTTGAGTTCGCCCTCAATTCTGATGAGTGGCTTTTCATCACCTACCAAATGCAGGTCGGACGCGTCTTGTTTAATAGCTTCTTTAAAATAGTTTTTGAGAGTAATCATAGAATTGTGAGAAATGAATGAGGCAATTGTAGCACACTCCGCATGTCCTTGAAAAGCAAAGCCAAGTGTGATATGCTCTGGATATTCAAACGGGATATGGCCTAATTGGCTAAGGCGCGTCGTTCGGGACGACGAGATTCCGGGTTCAAATCCCGGTATCCCGACCAGTCTTCACTTCGACTCTGTTGTAATTACGCCCAGTGAACTTTCAGTTTTGTAAAAGTTTACGGTGCGTAGTTCGCCACAGGCAAACGAAGCACCGGGCTGTAGCTCAGTTGGCTAGAGCGCATGCATGGGGTGCATGAGGTCGCACGTTCAAGTCGTGTCAGCCCGACACATAAAAAACACAGACGTAAGCTGTGTTTTTTATTTCCTTTATAGACACCCCATGCTATACTGTTTACAATTAGAATATAGCACCCGATTTACCGTCTGTCATTCCCGTGCAAACGGGAATCCACTTCGTTATATACCCGAGATTCCCGCTCCGGCGGGAATGACAAAAAAATAGACCGTTCACTGTTGGTTGTTTAATATGATCAATGCAAAAAAAATACTACTCCCCTTTGTGGTCTTCCTCACCGGTGCCTGCGTGCTTATTATCGAAGTGGTGGCCACCCGTATTTTGTCACCCTATTTTGGCAACACTATTTTTACGGTTTCGAGCATTATTAGTGTGGTGCTTGCCGCTCTAAGCATTGGATATTATGTAGGCGGACGAGTGGCCGATCGATATCCGAACGAAACTTTTTTTTATGGGCTCATAACGCTCAGTGGTGTGGCCACGATACTCATGTACGCACTCCAACTTATCGCACTGCCCTTTGTAGGATACTCACTCACGCTCATGAGCGGCCCACTCGTGATGGCGCTCCTGCTTTTTTTTCTGCCGAGTTTTATGTTGGGCATGCTCTCGCCATTTTCCGTTAAATTGCAGGCCTTGCAATATCCGCACAAAGGAGCGGGCAGCGTGGCGGGCGATATTTTTTTCTGGTCCACCGCCGGTAGTATTGCCGGCAGCCTCAGCGCGGGGTTTGTGCTTATCCCCCACCTTGGCGTCAATCGTATTGTGGAAATCGTAGCCGCTGTGCTTATTGTTGTGGGAGGCGCGAATCTTATTCGCTTGCGCGCTCAAAAAAAAACATTTGTTAAACTTGGTCTTGTAGTCGCTGTTACAGTAGGCTTACATTTTTTGTCGCTACTAGGCAACGCCGGCACCGTGTATAGCCACGATGGTGTGTACGAAAAATTGACTATTTACGATACCACCTATCGCGGTCGCCCTGCGCGTTTTCTGCTGCAAGATCGTAGTAACTCTGGAGCAATGTTTTTGGATAATCCTGAGCTCGCTTTTGATTATACAAAGTACATTTCGCTCTATCGCCTCTTTACTCCCCACGCCACACGCGTGCTTGCGCTCGGTGGCGGCGCGTATTCTATTCCCAAAGCAGTGCTGGAAAAAATTCCATCATCCACCGTTGATGTTACCGAAATTGAGCCACGTTTGTTCGACCTGTCAAAAAAATATTTTGCCGTTCCCAGCACTCCCCGGCTCACCAATTTTGTGGTAGATGGTCGCCGTTTTGTGCACGATACTCCCCATCGGTACGATATCATTTTTAGTGATGTTTACTATTCACTCTATTCAATCCCGACTCACTTTACCACTCAAGAATTTTTTGCCGCTGCCAAACAAAAGCTTGCTCCTGGAGGCATTTTCATGGCCAATCTTATTGGCAGCCTGTCGCGCAGCGACCCCTCTTTTCTCATGTCGGAGATCAAGACATTTCGTTCTGTTTTTCCAAACAGTTATTTTTTTGCTGTCGATTCACCCACTTCTACCCGCGCACAGAATATTATTTTTGTAGGCTATAACAGCACGTCGACCATTAACTTTTCCGCGCCAACCGTACTACAGAGCACGGACCCACTCATTGCTGGCCTCAGCGCTCATCGCATCGATCCAGATAGATTTGATTTGAGCGCCACCCCGCTTTTTACCGACAACTACGCGCCCGTAGAATATTTTTTGTCGCCACTTTTAACAGAGGACGAACTCACGGAGCACGACACAATTGAAGGAAACGAAATGCTTGGTATCATAAAAAAGCAACTCAGTTTTGGGCCACGCTATCTCAGCGCTCCTGGGCATGCCGAGGAACAAAAATTTATTGTCACCGAGCTGCGCGCTTTGGGCGTATCAACGTCTGTGCAACAGTTTGATTACACTGACGCGCAAGGGTATGTATTTCATTTACAAAATATCATTGGTCGTTTGAACCCTACGAATACCAGCCGAATCATGCTTGCCACGCACTACGACAGTATGCGGTACGCCAAATTCGACAAACGCAACTATCTCGTTTCTCCACCGGGCGCCAATAACTCGGCTTCCGGTGTGGCCATGCTGCTCGAAATTGCGCGCTACTTGAGTACTCACCCTACCACCCCTCCCTATGGAATCGATCTTGTTTTCTTTGACGGCGAAGAAGGCGATGAAATTGCCAGTTTGCCAACCAGCTCGTGGGCATTGTGGCAGCCGCTTGGCTCGCAGTATTTTTCCAGGCACCTGAGCGAGTACTATTCAACCGTGCTGCCAAGCTTTGGCATCGTGCTCGACGTAGTGTGCGGAAAAAATGATCGAGTTAACATCGAGGATCCGCGTTCAGGCGGAGCGGTTACGCTCGCCAGCGCTTTTTCCAAGTATGCAAATTCCGAGTTCCCTCATATTTTTTCTGGTCGCGCCGCCGGAGAAATTTTCGATGACCACACCACGCTTACCACTGCCGGTATTCCGAGCATTTTGCTTATCAATGGCTCATACTCCTTTCTCGATACACCGCGTGATACGATTGATCAATGTAGTTCAGAGAGTATAGAGACCGTAGGGAAAAATGTCGTCGATTTTATTGGCCGCAGTTTTTAAAATAAATACAATAACCCACTGTAACTTTTTGACAGTACATGGGTATACTTACTATATCAATCGCCAAAGGTCGAAGTATATACACATCTTAATTTTTTACACTATGAAAAAATTTGTTACCTTGGCCGTTTCTGCAGTAATGGCGCTCAGTGTGCTGGCTCCTGCTTTTGCAGAAACCAACACCTCTCCCGAGAAAACTGCCACCACCAAAACCACCGTGCAGACCGACCGCGAAGCGGTAAAGGCTGCAAAAGAAAAATTAGCTGCCGATCGTAAGGCTGCCGAAGAAGCTCGCCAGGCAAAAATAGCTGCTGCCAAAGCCAAAATCCAGGCCAATGAAGCTGCTCGCAAAGCCTATCGTGAAGCCGTAAAAGCAGCCGCACAAACTCGCGAGGCCAGCGTTAAAACCGCGCGTGAAACCTACCTCGCCGCTCTCAAATCGACGCGCGCCACTTTCGAAACAAGCATGAAAGCAGCTTCTACCACTGATCAAAAAACTGCGGCTCGCACAGCATATCAATCAGCAAAAGAAGCCGCTCAAAAAACGTTCAGTGACGCGAAGGTTGCTGCCAAAAAGGTATATGATGCTGCAGTGGCCGCCGCCAAAGCAACACGCGACGCGACTCTGAGCGCAAATAAATCAGCTACCGCTCCTGTGGTTCCGGTACAACACTAAAGTCGTTCAAAAAAAACAGCCTGCGTGGGCTGTTTTTTTATTGCCAATTTTCAAGTATGCGTTTGAGTTCGGGTAGCGCTGCGCGCATCGCACGTTCACCACTTCTCACGATGCGTTGACCGTTCAAAAATCCTTCCCAACCAATAATACCTTTGACACCGGTATTTGGCTCGAGCACCACATCCGCGTGCATCACATTCAAACGCGCGACGTTATGACGAAAAATATTGAGTGTTTGATTCATCACGTCAAACGGCTTGGAGGTCGAGCCGGTAAAGCGAACAAGTTCCTTGCCATCCAGATTAACGGCAATAACAACATCACAACCCAGCATGCGTACTGCTTGTACCGGCACTGGTTCCACCACACCGCCATCCACATAGAGCGTGCGTCCAATAGTAACAGGTGGAAACACAAACGGGACGGCCATACTGGCCATCACAGCCGTACCTACTTTTCCATCGGTAAAAATAGTCTTACGGCCAGTCTTAAGCTCAGTTGCCACAGCCGCAAATGGTACTACGAGGTCAGAAAACGATCGTGAGCCGAGCTCGTGCTTTACGAATTCGGCCAATCGTCTGCCTTTTACCACTCCACCGCGCAGCGAAAAATCAAAAAGCACCTTCATCACATCCTTCCACGTGGTAGAGGTCATGGCTTTTTCAAGGCGTTCAATGTCGGTGTCGCGCGCGTATAAAGCTCCTGCCAGCGCTCCCGCGCTCGAACCGGCAATAGCGCTGATGCGATACCCCGCGTCACTGAGGACCTTGATAACTCCCACATGTGCCAAGCCGCGTGAACCACCGCTTCCAAGAGCCAATCCAATACGAGGTTGTTTCGCTTGTAGCATACGCATTATGCGCGTTTACGCTCTGCGAGTTTAATCTCGCGACGTGACAAAGATAAAAATACGACCAAAAGTATCGCGGTATTGAGTGGTGCTATCCAAAAAGGCATCTCATGGCCATAGCTCTCGAGTATCATAAGCGCACCAAGCATACCAATGGAATACATAGCGCCGTTTTTAAGATACGCGAATTTAGAAATGAGATTCATACCGCGTACCGTGAGTTCGCGCACCACAAACGCGCCAATGCCGTTACCGATAATAATAAGCGGCACCGACACGGTGAACGCGAAAGCACCAATGACACCATCGAGTGAGAATGAGGCGTCTAAAATTTCGAGATACAGGATTTTGCTCCACGCACTCATATGCGCGCTGGCTAAACTTTTTTCTTTTTCTTCAGCGTTCTTCTTGAATCCATCAGTTATAAAAAACGCCGAAGCACCAATCGCTGCCGACAAAGCCAAAAAAGGATTAATACGCAGAGCGTAATACGTGAACAGTGTTAAACACAGCGATGATATCGCGTAAAACCAAAACCCTTGGCGGTGAATAAACGACTCCACAAGAAAGGCGTACTTCTTTTCTTCCAAAAAGAGCCATGATAAAAATACAAAAAATAAATACACACCACCACCCAAAAGCAAAAACGGTTTCGACCGTTCCACATAGGCCAAGATATGCGGATCGTTCGTAAACAAAAACGAAAGCGATTCATGAAAAGAGAGACCTGGGTTAGCGATCCAAACGATAATAAACGGCAGTATACCGCGCACGATAAATACGGCAAAAAGTATGCCCCAAAACATAAAAATTTTGCGGTATTTTTCGGGCATGGTTTTGAGTACGTGGGCGTTGACTACCGCGTTGTCGATGCTCGAAATTATTTCAAATAAACATAGACCCAAAATAACGACAAATGTACTAAACATACAGTAGGAGCATTTATTGCTAATTATTTATTGCCACCGCCGCGAGGTGGGATCCCACCTCGCGGCGGTGATTAATTGTTCATTGACTTTACACCTCAATAAGAGTATGATCGCCCAAAATAACTCGTTCAAACTCGTCAAAACGTTTTGTTTCAAGTATGGCCCTGTCACCAATAATACTGTCAGCAATACCACGAGGATATCGAATCGTCGCGTTAGAAAAAATAATAGAATTCTTGATAACAGCCCCCCCGCTTACCGTGGTGCCGCTGCCAATAGTCACGTGTGGCCCGATTACACAATTTTCAAGCGTGCAATTTTCGGCCACCATCACTGGCCCTTTAATCACTACATTCTGCCCGATCGTGGTACCACTTCCAATTGTTACCTTTCCTTCAATCTGGGCTGAGCCGACACTTGCTTGAATGCTAAATTTGTCGGCAGGCATTTCGTCAAGTATGGATTGGTTGGCCAGAATCAGATCGATCGGCAAGCCGGTATCCTTCCACCATCCGGTAACCTCGCGCCACGACACAGCATAGTCATTTCTCAAAAAATAGGTATGTATATCCGAAATCTCGTATTCCCCTCGGGCGCTTTTTTTGATGTTGTCGAAAGCTTGGTAAAATACTTTCGGCCCATACAGATAAATACCAGTTTGGGCGAAGTTGTTCGGTGGGTTGCTTGGTTTTTCGAGCATCTCCACGAGCTTGCCGGATTCATCGAACCGCGGCACGCCAAACCGCTCAGGATCAGGCACTTTGGCAAAAGCGAGCTGACAATCGTCGCCGCTTTTTTCGAATTGTTCAAACAGCGGTTTTAAACTTCCTAAAATGATGTTGTCGGAGAGATAGAACATGAACGGGTCGTCCCCGATAAATTTTTGAGCGCACTTGACAACATGGGCGATGCCCAGCGGGCCGCCTTCTTGAACAAAGAACTGAATTTTAATACCCCAATGCCCACCGTCGCCTACGTACTGTTGCAACTGCGTTTCGTCAGAGTTCACATTGATGAATATTTCTTCCACGCCTGCTTCTATAGCCTTTTCGATCGCGTAAAAAATCATCGGCTTATTGGCCAGCGGTATCAGATGTTTGTTGATGGTGGTGGTAATTGGTCGAAGCCGTGTGGCTCGACCACCTCCGGTGAGAATAGCTTTACGGATTTTCATAATTTGCACTTTTGTAGATTCGCATGAAATTCGTTGATTCGCATTGTGAAAAATTACCAAAACACAATCGCCTTAAGAATAGTGCCATACATTGTTAAAAGTGGGTTGGCAACATAGCGCAAGAGCGGTACATTGATGCTTTTTTCCATAAAATGAACGGTGTTGACCGTGGCAGCGAGCAAACGTCTGTCGGGCACGACTCGCATTTTCTGCAGCCGCGCTCGCTTGCCCAGCCAGAGTTTCCAAGTACGTATCTTTAGCCAATACACATACGTCGCCAGCTTTTCTTTGAGCCATCCACCCTGCGCCGCGAACACCAAAACACCGAGCTCCCACACAATTGCCATTGGTAACATAAGTATGAGTGTTGGCCATCGAAAAAAACTGAGCAAAAAACCCAAGCGGTTGCGTTCGATACAATAAAATTTAATTTTATTTCGACCAAAACTATATTTATGGAAAAATAACGAATCGCGAACCACTACAATGCGATAACCGGCTATACGCAAACGCCACGAGTATTCAACATCTTCATGATACATGAAATAATCTTCATCCCAGAGTCCGCATTTTTTGATCACATCGGCGCGCATCATAATGGCCGCGCCGCTTGCGTAATTGGTTTCCGTGACCGGCGCTAATGTGAGGTTAGCGCGCGGTATGCGAAAATTATTGCAATAACCCACGCCAAGATATTGCAGTGAATTGCCTGAGCTATTAACTAAATCGGTTTCAGGATATAAAAGTACGAGCGATTGCGCGGCGCCGATTGTCTTGTCCACTTCCATCGCCTCAACAATCTTCATCACACAATTCACGTCGCCAAAACCATCGTTATTGTGTAAAAATACATAGTCACACCCCATATCGAGCGCGGACTGTATGCCGATATTGTTGCCACCAGAAAAACCTAAATTTTTTTCCTGCGGCAAAAGTGTCACGTGCGGTAATACGGTACCCGCGAGCGGCATCACAATTTCTTCTATTGAACGAACTGACGGACCAAAGGTGGGATGGGGATTATCGACAATAATAAGCTCAACGCGATCCTTGGGATATGACATTTTTTTCAGTGAAGACACTAAATCATCCAAATATACTTCGGAATTGTACGAGAGATAGACAATGCCAACTTTAGGCAATGTGGGCATAATAGCGGTGATTCTGTCGCCATTTCCATACGTACTGTAGCCAGCTTTTGCCATGGAAACGGGCAAGTTTATTTTTGAACAAGGCGTTTATTATACCGGGCACCTTCGCAGAGTCGCGAGCGTGACGATGCTGAATCAGTATATCATGGACATAGTAGACTGGCCAGCCATGTTCCCACATAGTGTGACACCAGTCACAGTCTTCCATATACAGAAAATAGCGCTCATCGAACCAACCAACCTGATCAACCGTGGTAGCTCGTACCACCATCGCGGCTCCAAGCACCCAGTCTACTGGAAGAGTGGAATTGTGGTCGAAGTCTTTCATGATCAATCGATCGGAATATCGTCTGACCCAGGCGTATTTTTTATCCCAATTGATTTGTTTGAGTGGTTTAATGAGTATTGATGGCAGGTCGAAGCGATAGCAGGAGTACTGGAGCGTGCCGTCCGGGTTCACGAGCTTCGGCCCTATGCATCCGATAGCAGGGTGATCGTCCATAAAACGGATAATGCGTTCGATCGTGCGTGAATTTTTTGGAATAATGGTATCGGGGTTGAGCGCGAAATAATAACGAGCCGGATTAGCTTTGAAGCCGACGGTGTTACCCTTACCAAAGCCAACATTGCCCCCCGAATTAACGTATGTCACGGTGGGAAACTCCTGTGCTAAATCTTCCTTAATGCCATCGCTATTACTACTGTTATCAGCAACGGTTATCTGCACGCGATACGGTGAATCCAAAACATCCTCACGCACCGATTCGATAGCACTAAAAATGTCCTCCTTGCACTTAAAATTGACGAAAACGATATTGATATCGAACATACGAGTAAAACATGCACATCACAACTCGTAACCCGTAATCTCAAACTCATGCTTTTGAATCTTTTCAAAACATACCTTGCACACTTGAGATTTCCAATCGTGTTATGAGTTATCAGTTGTGAGATATGAGATACAAAATACTACACTCCCCACCTCACCGCCACCACTTTCTCATTTCCCGCCAACCAACCTTTCTTAATTCTTTAATCTTCAATCTTTTAATCTTCAAATCTTTACGCATTTTCCACACCTCACCTAACCCCCTCAGCACGCGCGGTTCAAACAGTAGAAAATAAACAAACTTCTTAATTTCATACCACAATATCCACGGCGCATCAAGTAGTGCGTTCTGCCAGTATTCGTTTTTGTACAGTGTCATCAGATGATTTTTGTAGCTATGGTAGCGCACCCAACTCGATTGGGTGGATTTATTTTTGGCGGCTGCCCAGTCGGAAAGTTCCTTGGGGCCGGCTCCCGATCGATCGTGGTACGCCACCGTATCGCTGAGTATGTACGATCGTGTTCCATGAGCAGCCAGTCGATACGCGAGGTCCATATCTTCTTTGTACGAATGATACGATTCATCCAGAAACGTTCCATCGGAAAAGACAATTTCGTTAATAATGGAACGGCGCAACATAGGGAAGGCACCGGAAACGCCAAACACTTCAAGTACTATGACACTGTCATTCCCGTGCAAACGGGAATCCACGTTCTGCGGTTCGTTTGCGATAGATCCCCGATCATGGTCGGGGATGACAAATGCGCTCCACTCTTCTCGCGTATGCTGCTCCACCACTCGCCGATTGCGGAAAATTTTGAGTCCCAGCGCGTCAATCTGATGCGTAAGACTCTGTCTAAATCTGTCTGAATCAACCTTAAATTCGTTTAAATCCTCGCTAAAGGCCCAACACATCAGGCGTGGCGAAACAGCGGCCACATCAGAATGTTCATCGAGAAACTGTACCATCTTCTCCAAACAATCGGGCATGAGGTACATGTCTTGATTGAGTAACAAAAAATACTCAGCGCTCGCAGCTTTGAACGCTTGGTTGTGCCCTCCCGCAAAACCAGTATTCGTGGTGTTTACTGTAACACGCGAAGCAAAAGGAAAATTGACAAGCTCTTTCTGAATCAAAGCAACTGTCTCGTCAGTCGACGCGTTGTCGACGACAAATAATTCCCAGTCTGTGTAGGTTTGCTTGCGCAAAGAGTCAAAAAGATATGGGATATATTTGGCACCGTTCCAGGAGACGAGATGGACAGAGAGCTTCGCCATAATCAACCACTAAAATAATAGATGAAAGAAAAAATTGAAAACATTATCATGACTACAGGGAACAAGCAGATCATAAACGTATCATATATCACACGTATCCATGTCTTTTGAGTAGCCACCAAACGCTGGTATATTCTCAATACCAAGTATATGTACGCCAAAAAAAGTGATAGCGCACACAGTATAAACGTACTCAACGACAGCGGTAGATACCACGATGAGGTGGGACATTTGATCGATGTCCAGCCGGCTATATATTGCGTCTTGGGAGACTCTTGCCTTGCAACTATGTCCGGTGTAGCGCACACCAACTCTTGCCCCTCTGCGATCCAATAATCACTGAGGCTCGTCCATTTAACAAACTTGGTAGTGGCCGCCGACAATAGAGAGAATCCTAGAAAAAATAGTGTGACGTATCTCAACCATTTTATTTTTTTACTTTCCATACGACGAATTGGGAAATAAAGTTATGATTTACTAAATCGGTCGTTAATCCAAGCCAAGGCAATACCCACTGGTCGAAAAAGGGCGATCCACATCCACACATACCATGGCTCCCATTTTTGAAAATACGTGAGCATGCTTTTGGTGAATTCTTTTTGCTTCCACAGCGTGGTGCGCTGCTTGAAACTCTGACCAATATAATCCACGCATGAGATTACCGGCGTGTGCACCACCTTGTAACCCAGTCGGTGCACTTCGCGACAGGTATCCACGTCTTCGAACCAAATAAAATAGCGTGGATCGAACGCCCAGCCGAGTTTTTCATACACTTCACGGCGCATTATCATAAATGATCCGCGCACGGAATCAACTTCTTGTTCTTTATCCGCGTCGAATCCTTTCCATAAGTACCGATCGAGAACTGTGGGGAAAAAATGTGGCAACTTCAAAATAATGGCGAGCTGATCGAATAACCGAGGAAAGCGCCTTGGTTGCGCTTCACTATTGAGATTACCGTGTTCATCCACGAGTTTGCAACTGGCGAGCCCGACATCTGGGTGCTTTTCCATCCATTGGTACATCACATCCAAACTCCCCGGAGAGACGCGCATATCGGGGTTGAGCAGAAGAATATATTTTCCTGTTGCCAAACGAGCGCCTTGGTTATTAGCCGCGCTAAAACCTTTATTGTCGGTATTGGCGATAACGGTGACGTTTGGAAATATTCGTTTCACCAAATCGGCCGTTCCATCGGGAGAGGCGTTGTCTACCACGTATTGTTCATGAGAAATTGCTTTGCAGCCTGTATCAACAGAACGGATCTGCTCGTCGATAAGCTTGGCGGAGTTCCAGGTAACAGTGATGATGGAAAGATCCATAGTTAAAATGCGCGATTGTAATCGTCTGAAATCCTCACAATATCGTCTTCGCCAAAATAGGTTCCCGTTTGAATTTCCACAATCACCACCTCTTCGCCCGATAAGTTCGCGATCCGATGTTTGGTTTCGGCGGGGACATCAACGCTCGCGCCTGAAGCGAGCTCGCTGATGTGATCATTGAGTGTGATAGTAGCCGTGCCGCGCGTTACGAACCAGTGCTCGTGACGTTTGCTGTGTACTTGATAACTCAAACGACAGCCTGGTTTAACAACCAACTCTTTCACCTTCATGTCCGGGGTTTCGTACAGTATTTTGAACGTTCCCCACGGGCGCTCTTCAGCGTAATAGATATCCATATACTATACAAAAACAATGCCTCGAACGGCATTGGTATGATAGCAACTGCACGCTCCTTTGTAAACAGTTATTTTTTCCTTAGTTTGGCCACAAAAAAGCCTTCGATAAGGTCGGTGGGCAAGATGCGTACGCATTTTTTTAAACCATCAGAAAAGGTACTATTCCCCCACTTCGTCACTGTTGGCAAACGTCTGAGATTACCGAGTGACACATCCATCAACTCGACGTCTTTGTATCGTTCAAGCAATCGCTCTATTTGCACTTCATTCTCTTCGGGGGCAAGGGTGCAGGTGGAATACACCAGTGTGCCGCCAGGCTTCAGAGCGCCCCACACACTCAAAAGAAGTTGACGTTGCTTATACGCCATTTCTTTTATTTTTCGTTCGCTCCAATAGCCATAGGTGGTACTGTCGCCGGCAATAAACCTGGCTTCCGCGCTACAGGGCGCGTCAAGCAAAATTTTATCAAAATAATTTTTGTATTTTTTTACCAGCGCGGCACCGTGCTGCATGTGAAGAGAGAAGCGCCACGCAGACTCTCCCACCACCCCCAGCACCTCCATATTGTGTTTCAATTTAAAAAACCGAATCTTGTTATTGTCATTAGCAACAAGCTCTCCCGTTTTTTCCATCATCGCAGCCATTTGTGAGGTCTTGCTTCCGGGAGCGGCGGTGAGGTCGAGCACGACTTCTCCTGGCATGGGAGCAAGCACGAGTGGGGGCACCATGCTGGCCAAACTTTGGATATAGATGTGACCATTTTCGTATAGGGCTGTTTCGGTGAGTTCACGTTTGCTTTTATTTTTCAATATAAACGCATCGGCATACCACGCAACCGGCTGTGTTTTGAACCCAAGGCGCTCCAATTCGTTCATCACATTCTTTCGGTTTGTTTTGATCGTATTAACCCGAAAGGTCGTGGGTCGCTCAGCAAACGTTTTTTCTATCTGAGCAACAAGCGCGGCGCCGTACATGTCGTGCAGGCGTTCAATAAAAAGTGAAGGGAGTTCACTGCGCATAGGTTACAAACATTTTTCCACAAATTCACGCGCCATGATAACGCGCTTCTTCCATTCTTCTTTGGACGAAAGCTGTTCGCGCCACGGTGCGAGTCCTCCGGCTTTGGCAATTTCCTTCTGAAACCGATCCGGCGTTTCCCAGGCAAGGCCGGGGCTTGAGCGGTACGATACTTTGAGTTTTGCCGCGCGCACTTTCATAGGCCACCATCCATAAAATTGATACCCGTCTGTTGGGTAGCGCACGACAATTTTCGCGGCGCGACGTGAGAGGAGAAAACATCCGCTGAGGTGGTCGTGACATTCTTTTTTACCAAGTCGATACGAAAGTACTTTGTTAGCAAGCTGCTCGGTTTCGTACAGGGCTTCATGATGTGCCTTATAGTCTTCGGGCAATCTTTCCACAAATGTCATATCGCCACTCAAACGGCGCGGCATCCGTTTGAGGTCGTCCGGAAATGTGTGAACCCAATGCAAGAGTCGATCAAAATCACAGTACATGATACGTTCGGCGCCGGTCTCATATCCTCGGCGTACCGCTTCGTAGTACACGCGGCCAGGAATATTTTTGCTAGCTCGAAATACAGTGCACCCCTGCGCAGTAAGTCGGTCAAGGTACTGAGGGTTGGTAGCTGGCGTGGCGACCACGATAAGCGAGTCGCATACCTTCAGAAGTGACGCAACGTGCAGTTCGCTGAGCCACTTAAGCCCAGCATCGGGGTCATGGATGGTGGTAGTAATAGTAATCATAGTGCACCTATAGTAGCGAAAATAATTCGACACGTCAAAGACACCCTGGTGGGTGTCTGTGAAAGTAAGTAATATACATTGTGTTAAGCTGGTTTGACTACCAAACCACTGTGCTCTGAAGCTGTAGTATGGTTGAACGCGTGCGCGTAGTCTCGCTCCAGATAATCGCGCAACGCTACCTGCCATGGGCGCATGGTGTTGGCTGACTCTTGATTCAATCGTTCGTTCACCAAACATTCGGAAGCGACGCGTGGTGTCGTATACGTCGTTTTGAAGAAGGTATTGTCTACCGCGTTCACGATAATTTCACGCTGATAGCCTAAGATATGCACTATTTCGCGAGCGATATCGTAACGACTGGCGCGACCAATACCAGCCATGTTGTAGAGCCCCGTCGCATTACGCGCGAGTAATTTTTCGAGGGTTATAGCCACGTCGAGAGCGTAGGTCAGCGTGCCGAATGTATCGTTCAAAGCGAACAGTTCGCGTTTACCGGATACGATCTGCTCGATCACTTTACCCACGAATTTCTTATCATGATGCGCGCCACCACCCATCAGCCACGACGGACGTACAATGAGCCAATCGGTAGCGTAGTACTCTACCATGAGCGCGCCCATCTGTTTCGTGAGGCCGTAGACGGTAGTGGGGTGTGCTTCGTCGCGTTCGGTGTAAAAGGTCTGATGGCCGTCGAACACACCGCTGGTGCTCACATACACCAATTTTGCTCCGTATTTCGTGGAGAGTTGGGCGGCGTGTTTTACCGACAACGTGTTAAGCGTGTAGGCATCGGCCAAATGTTTCTCACATTCTTCCAAGTTCGTCATGGCTGCCAGATGAAAAATATAGTCGGGTTTAAATTCAGCCACCATTTTTTCGTATTCGGCATAATTGGTAACGTCGAGCGGACGCATCCAACTTTCGTAGGCGGTTCGATTAGTAGCAAGCACGTTATACGTGCGAGCATAGTGTTCGTACATGGCTCGTCCGAGCATACCGCCCGCACCAGTTAGCAAAATCTTCTTTTTACCGGCATTCGCGTTCGCTGGTGTCAGTGTATCAATCTCTTGATTGTTTGCGCGCACGCTGTGCATGTTGTGTTTGATGAGTTTAAAGTATTCAAAACCAATCGTGTCCCAACTGTACACAATCATCGCACGTTGAGCGGCTTTTTTGCCGAGTTCGATCGCTTTCTCCGGGTGAGCGGTAAGAGTGGTGATGGCTTCAGTGAGCGATGCTTCATTCAATTGGTAAAAGACACCGCTTTCCGCGAGTGGCTCGCGATTCTCTGGCTTGTCGTTGGCGATAACGCACACGCCGCGGCCCATGGCTTCGATCACGGCTGGAGAAATACCGCCGACTTCCGCCGCGCGAATATACGCGAGAGATTCACGCAGTAATGTTTTGTACGTAGTACCAAAGACATAACCGAGGAAGATAACTTTGTCGTTCGCGGCGCGTTTAATTTCATCCACAAACGCTTGGTTGTAGCGGTTGTCGCCGATCATCACCAGGGGCAACGTGCTGCCCGACGCCACATGCGCCTTCACCACCATGAGCGGATTATTCTCCGGTTCGAAGCGAGCCACGTAGATGAAGTATTTTTTGGATTCGACCCCGATTTCTTTGAGTACGTTCGGGTCCGAATTGCCGGATTCAATGTCGGTGCCATAGGGAATCATGTGGCTCTTGGTGCCGCGCTCTTTGAGATAAAATTCTTGCACACTGCCGGCATCGGTCACTACTTCATGCGCTGCCCATTTGGCGAAATACGAACAAGTGCGCAGATACCATTTGGCAAATGCACCCCATTTTTTGCGCTCCCAATCAAGTCCGTCTACACAGAAAATAACTTTCTTACCAAACAGTTTAGCAAGCAGCGCAAATGGCGCGTTGCCTACATTTACCACGATGATGGTATCGGCCGTGTTCTTAAAGATTACATGCAAGACACTGATGAAGGTATGCACAAACGTGTCGAGCATTTTGTTGGTAACCGTGGACAGGTACACCAAACGTGCCCCTTTGTATTCTGCCGGGCGCTCTTTGAAGTAATTTTTGCGGCAATACACAGCTACTTTGCAACCCAAACCAACCAATGCCTCGGTAATCTTTTCGGCAAAGGTCTCAAAGCCGCCATAGGTGCTCGGAATGCCTCGATGGCCGAGAATGGCGACGCGGTAACCGTTTTTTGGCTCATGTATGGCGATTGGTTGCATAATTGCCGTTTATTGAATAAAACAGGTAAGTATACACCTTTTTGCCGGTTTTGTCAATCCCCTCCCATCTTTTGCCTTATCTCAGCGTTATTTTACCTTATTTATTCCAAAGCTATCAAAAAAGAGCTTCTACACAGGGCTCTTTTTTGTACGGTAGTATGTTGAGAGGGTGTTTGTCAAGTTAGGGTAAGCACTAAGCAAAACGCTTCTTTAAGGCATTCTCCGTTTGATGACTAGCCGTAAATCGGGTCTTCAGTCAACGGAACAGCCTCAAAGGTATATTTACGTGATGTTACTAAAGAGCCGTCTACAAGTTCGTTCTGTGTCACTTTCCATTCTCGACCTTCATATTTGAATGTGTCTCCTACCTGGCGTTTCGAAACGGTGAGTTGCCGCGGCATCATACCTTCGCTATCGCCAAAAGCAGGTTCTGAAAACGGAAAAGCCTGAGCTTCATTACCATCCTTAACACTAAAAAAATTATATGTTTCTTTTCGTGGAATAAATTTCTTTTCGTCTGGAACGACGACGTTTTCTTTGAAAGCAGCTACATTTCTTTCTAAATTTTCGGCAATCGCTATTAGCTCCTGTACACGCGGCTCGCTACCTGCCAGCTTGTGAGTGCTCCGTAGTTGCCGAGAGCCCTCATCAATAAGCTGCATAAGAGATGCGTTGGCTCCAGACAATTCCGCGCGCACTCTTATTTTTTGCATCAACCTATCGCTTAAATATCGCAGATGCTGTGCTATGGCAAGTGGATCACCAGCAAAAATTCTTTCGCCGCCTGTGCTATTTATTGATCTGAGCAAAGTGACAAGATGTTCATTCCGCTCGAAACCTTGGGTAATAGGGCCAATCACATTTTGATGGGCGGCGGTATTTTCGGCAATTTGTGCAGCTTTTTCCAAATCCAATATATCCGCTAGCCTACCAAAAACATTATCTTCTGGTTTTTCATTCGTTCCGGCCTCCCCTGTCGCACGATCGTATATGCGTTGATAATTTCTCGTCTCATTTCTGAGCGGCAGCAACGTTGGGTCAGGAACCATCGCGCGGTCGAAGTAATCCTCCCATTCGGTTGCAAGTTGTTTAAGTGAAACAATCGTTTCAACGAGGGCTTTGGTTGCTGCCTCTTTTTCTTTACTTTTCTCTGGATTAGTTCCAACTGGTGGATGGTCGATTGACATACGTAGAATATTTATAAACTACTAATATAGTCGTTAAGTGCCTCCTGCCAGCTGCGCGGCGGCTCTGTTTTGGTATTGATAAGTTCCGAGTACGCTGGGCGTTTGGCGGGGCGGATCAAACCAGCTGGGTCAATTCGCTCAACGCTGACCGGCATATTCTTTAAGCGAAAAATTTCGCCTGCCCACTCGTACCATGTGCACGCGCCGCTATTGGCGCCATGGTATACACCATACGGTAACTGCTTTTCGAGAAGCTTGTAAACGAAATCCGCCAAATCAACGCTATAGGTGGGCGATCCTACTTCGGCATCGACCACTTTGAGTTCCTTTCCTGCTTCGGCAATTTCAAGCATTTTATCCACAAAACTTTTTTTCATCCCTTCCCCTATTCCTGGTCTTCCAAACAACCGGGACAGTCGGATGAGATAATACTTGCTCGTAACGCTTTCTAAGAGTCTCTCGCCTTCAAATTTCGTCTCGCCGTATTTACTGATTGGCTTGGGTGAAAAATCTTCCACGTAACCCTCGTCATTTGTACCATCAAACACATAATCGGAAGAAAAATGCACAAGGGGAATGTTCAGCGTTTTTGCTACCAGGGCGAGTGTTTCCACCGCCTTGGCGTTTACTTTCCAAGCCAGTTCAAACACATCGTTTTTGGATTCGATATCATCGACGGCATTGATTGCCGCGCAGTTGATAAGTACCTCGGGAGCAAGCGTTTCAAGCTTGGTTTGAGTCGACGCTTCGTCCGTAATGTCGATTTCGGGTCGGTCAAGACCTACTACTTCATGTTTGTGAGAAAACCGCTCCACGAGAGCGGTACCGAGCATGCCTTTGGAACCAATGATAACAACACGCATATAACTTGAATATCTAATATCGAATTTCTAATATCTAATACAAATGCTCAAATTTTAACTTGGACATTTTATTTGAAATTAGACATTTGTCATTAGTCATTTACTCAGGTGTTCATCTCTGAGTGTCAAGTATTTTTCATAATCTTCCAAATAATCGCTGCGATCGGCACTATAGTTGGTAGATGTGAGAGCGATAAGAACACAATCGTTCGATGCGTCCTTAAACCCGTGCCAGCTGTAGGCGGGAGCATAAAAAGCTTCGCCGGGAGTGGTAAGCGTTATTTCCTCTTTACCCTGCCCTCTATCGATTATGGCGGTGACTGACCCCTTGGCAACAATGAAAACCTCTTGTTCTACGTAGTGACAGTGCTCGCCCGTGTGCGCGGCGGCTTCAAAATTGGTAAGGTAATACATGCGCTTCACTTCGAACGGCGCAATATCTTTAAACTCCACCGGGGTGAGTGAATAGCCTTTTGAAGTGAATGTTTTGAGGGTGAATTGTTTGAATGGAGACATAGAAAGAATTTTGTATTAAGTATTTGGTATTTGGTATATGGCATATGGTAAGTGCCTCAATACAAAATACTATATACCAGATACTCTGCGCAACTTAAGTCGATGATTTCATTTTATCGCTTGATCTTTCCAGCGCTTCTTGAAACTTATTCATCTCATCTTTTTTCTTTTTCCATAAATTTTCTACCCACTCGGAATTATTTTTGTACCATTCCACGGTTTCGCGCAATCCTCGCTCGAATTCAGCACGTGTATACTCGGGCTGCCAGCCAAGCGCTTTGATTTTACTCTCGTCAATCGCGTAGCGGCGATCATGACCTGGACGGTCGGTAACATACTCGATCATCTCTTCGCCTTTGCCTAAAATGCTTAGAATCATTTTAGTCAGTTCGAGGTTTGAGCGCTCGTTATCTACTCCGATGTTGTATACCTGGCCGACTTCTCCTTTGTGAAGAAGTAAATCGAGCGCGCGGGCGTGATCCAGTACATGAATCCAGTCGCGAATATTAAGCCCATCGCCATACACGGGAACCTTTTCGCCTTTGAGCAGTTTAAAAACAAAAAATGGGATTACCTTCTCTGGAAACTGGTATGGACCATAATTGTTGCTACAATGTGTTACAATAACAGGCACCTTGTGCGTTACCCAATACGCGTTGCACATCAGGTCGCCGCCGGCTTTAGCGGCCGCGTACGGCATATTGGGCCAGATGGGCGTATGCTCGGTAAATTTATGCGGATCGTCAAGGCTGAGGGCGCCGTACACTTCGTCGGTTGAAACGTTGACAAAGCGCTCAACATTATTGTGACGTACCGCATCAAGAATCATCTGCACGCCCAAGGTGTTCGTGAGTACGAATTCTTTGGCACCGCCGTGGATACTGCGATCAACGTGCGTTTCCGCGGCGAAATTGATAACGTGCGTGATTTTATATTCTTGGATTACGTTACTGAGCGTTTCAAGATCGATAATATCACCTTGAACAAAAGTATAATTTTTGTTGTCAGCAACATCCTTGAGATTATCTAGGTTGCCAGCGTACGTCAGTTTGTCGTAGTTGACGATGGTGTAATTCGGATGAGTGGCGAGCATGTGCCGGATAAAATTGCTGCCAATAAACCCAGCCCCGCCGCAGACAAGTAAACGCATAGTTATCTTAATTTAAAAACTACAATGTACGGTACAGTTTAACTGTTGGAAGTTCGTGATTAAAACCAGCCTTTGCGTACGCTCGGCGCGCTTGAGCATGGGATGCGTCGCCTCCTGTACGCACTACGACACTCTTTACTCCTGATTCCTTCATTTTTTTAAATACGTATTTGTACAGACGTGGCCCAATACCATTTCCCTGGTATGCTGGATTTACTGCATTGTTGTGAATTTCTGCAACTTGTTTTTTCTCATCGACTTCATATACTACGAAGCCCACAACTTTTTCGTCAACTACAGCCACACATTTTCCTATTGAGGAGTCATTTAAAAAATTTTTCATCTGGTTTACTTTGTACTTTTCCCAATCAGGATAAAAAGCAAAGAAATTTTTATTCCCCATGAGCTTTTTAAACGAAGCGTAAATGGGTTTCCATGCTAAGCGAGTAATCTGAAGTACATCGGCCAGATCTCTTCGTGAATATTCCCTAATCTCCATAATAATATAACAATTTAGCAATTTAACCATTACTCCAACCTCGCCTTTTTACTCACATTCGCCACGAGGCCAACTGCCGCCAAAGCCGTCATCATAGCTGAGCCGCCGTGGCTAATAAAGAGCAGTGGTACCCCGGTGAGCGGCAGTGCCCCCACCATCGCGCCGATATTGAGAAAGGATTGGCACACAAACCACACCATAATACCACTCACAATAAGGCAACTATACTCGTCTGGATTATTTTTGGCAATACGTAAGCCCCTCGCTACGAGTAGCAGGATAAGGATAATAAGACCAGCGGAAATAATGAACCCATTTTCTTCGGCAATAACAGCGTAGATAGAGTCGGCGCTCACTTCGGGTAGATACTGAAATTTTTGACGAGAGTGGCCATACCCCAACCCCCACAGACCTCCTGAACCGACCGCGAGGAAGGCTTGATTGATCTGATACCCAATGGTGGTTGGGTCAGCTTCGGGATGCAAAAATACCGTAATACGCTGCGCCCGATACGGCGCAATGATAATCAGCAGAGCAAAACAGATTATCCCTACCCCACCCAGAATAAACAGGTACACATTCGGTAGACGTGCCACATAGAGCATAGCAAAAATGATTGCCACAATAATTGACGCCGTTCCCACATCGGGCTGCGCCAGAATGAGTAGGAGCGCCGGGGCTACCGCACCGAGCACTGGCATGAGACCAGTACGCCAGTCGTCCCAATCTCGTTTTTTTTCCGTGAGCAGTGTGGCCATTAAAATGATAATACTTACTTTAGCCAGCTCCGACGGCTGAAAACTGAAGCCGAAGAGGTTAAGCCAACCATGTGAATTGTTGATTACCGAACCGACATGTGGAATAAAACCAAGCACGAGCAAACCTAACGTGAGCCCATACAACCACCAAGCGAACCGCTTCCACAGCTGCACATCAATCTTCGCGAGAGCTACAAAACAAATCAGGCCCGGTATAATGCCAAACAGTATTTGTCGTTTAACAAAAAAATAGGTATCGCCGAATTTAGCAAAACCCACAGGCCCGCTAGCCGACATCAGAGCAAACAATCCAAACACCACCAAAAGACCAACATAGCTCAAAAAAATACGGTCAGCTGGACGCGCAATTGCAGACATACGCTAGGTATTGAGACCAACTATGAAATAAACACCAATTGCTATACCGAGCGCGGAAAGAGCGAGCGCGCTGAGCATAAATCGGGCTAAAAAACGTTCGCGGGCATACAGCACAAAGGTAATAGCCACATTCACCAGCACCATGACAAGCCCGGCCAACAGCGGGTTAAAAAGAGAACCACGTGGACCGATGAGATCCACGCCAAATACAATAGTGCTGTGCAAAAAATAGCTTTCACCAGCGGTTGGCACCCGGACAAACGCATACACGCCCGACGCAATAAGGCTGAGCAGCGCTCCGACGGTAGGCCCATATACCCACGGGTCCTGTATGTATAGTTTCGGCGAGTAGAAATGCATAAATATGGCTTAATTTTATCATCAACAGCCAAGCTTGACAAGAATAAGATTTTAGCATATAATGTGGCTACCATTTACACACCATATCATTCATATATAAGGACCTTCTACGCTCCTCGCCGCGGCGAGTCGCTACGAAGTGAATTTCCTTGCGAAAGTAAATTCATATGTCACATAAGAAAGCCGCCGGTTCATCACGTAACGGGCGAGAGTCAAATTCACAACGTCTTGGTATCAAACTTTTCAGCGGTCAGACCGTTAAAAAAGGTATGATTTTGGTTCGCCAGCGCGGTACCCGCATTCACCCAGGCACCAACGTGAAACGCGCCAAAGATGATACTTTGTTTGCCATGGAAAACGGTAAGGTTAAATTTACCGAAGCCAAACGCATGCGTTTCGACGGCAAACTCAAAGATGCCCGTTTTGTCCATGTTGTGACCGCATAAATCTGAAAAAATTAAACCCGGCTTGAAAAGCCGGGTTTTTTGTATAATAACTTTTTAATAATCTCTTAATAATTTTTCAATGACTTTCTACTCTAATCCCCATTCTTTTTTGAGCATAGCAATACCGTCCGCAAGCGCGATGGTGGGCTGCCACCCAAGCAATCGACGCGCCTTGCTGTTATCAGCGTGAGTAAATTTCATTTCACCAGGAAGAGCCGGAACATATTCGGCTGCCCCACCGATGAGTTGCACCAGTTCGTTTACGGAATGCGGTTCGCCGTAGCCGATATTAAGCACCTCGCCCTTGCCCACCGTCTCTTTTGTCATAGCAAGTATATTCGCTTCAACCGCGTCGAATACGTGCGTATAGTCGCGATACATTTCACCATCACCACGCACGGTCATGGGCTTACCTTCGCTGCGGAGCTTGAGGAATCGACCGATTACGAGCGCGTATGCGCCTTCGGGGTCAAAATAGGGACCGTAAATATTGAAGTAACAGAGCGATACGGTTTCAACTCCATACAACAGACTGAATAGTCGGCAATATTCTTCGCCAACCAGTTTATGGAAGCCGTACGGGCTGACCGGTTTCTTGATCACCGTATCTTCTGGAAGCGGATATACCGTCTGGTCGCCATACGCGGCCGACGAAGTGGAAAAAACAACACGCTTCACTTTCATATCACGGGCGGCAAGAAGCACATTGAGTGTGCCGTTCACGTTCACGTCGTGTGTGAGCAGCGGATTTTCGACGGAGAAAAGAACTCGCGGCAGCGCCGCTAAGTGAAAAATGCCATCCACGCCCGCACACGCTTTTTTCAGACTTTCCAGATCACGAATGTCGCCTTCGATATACTCGGCGCCACTTTGTATACGCTCCGGTTTTTTCCCGGCAGCGTAATTGTCATAGACTTTTACGGTATGACCATCGGCGAGCAAGCGTTTAACGAGGTTAGTACCGATGAAGCCAGCACCGCCAGTGACGAGATAATGAGACATAGTGAAAGACTGAAGACTAAAAGACTGAAAGATTAGAAGATTATAAAGTCCAATAAGAAAATCCAACTCGTTCAAGTTCGGCTTTATTTAGAACTCCTTTTACATCAACAACCATTGGTTGGTTCGAAGACGCTATTTTTTGCCAAGCTTCTGACGTCATATTCACAAATTCCCGGTGGGCTACTGCTACTATAATAATGTCATAATTTTTACCACGGGAAAGCGCCTCCGTTTCGGCAAGCTTAAAATCATATTCATACTCGACTTCGTCTTTATAGGCAATCGGATCATACACGGTAGGCTGGGCGCCACGCTTTTTAAGCGCTTGGATAATATCCCATACTTTGGAATTGCGTACATCGGGGACGTTTTCTTTAAATGTCATGCCGCAAACAAGTACATTACACTTGGTAATATCTTTACCCAGCTTTTTACTTCGCTGCACTACCTGCTCCACGATCCACTCCCCCATTCCATCATTGATTTTGCGTCCCGACAAAATGACTTCTGGCGTGTAGCCGAGCTGCTCGGCGCGGTGTGTGAGGTAATACGGATCCACCCCGATACAGTGGCCCCCAACGAGGCCAGGTGTAAATTTGAGAAAATTCCATTTGGTACCGGCGGCCGCCAGAACATCGTACGTGGAAATGCCCATCTTGCTAAAGATAACTGCCAGTTCATTCATCAGGGCAATATTGATATCGCGCTGGGTATTTTCGATAACCTTGGCCGCTTCGGCTACTTTGATGGATGAGGCTTTAAAAACAGTGGTAATACTCCCATACACCGCGGCAATTACGTCGAGGGATTCAGCATCCATGCCGGAAACGATTTTAGTGACTTTGTTGATAGTGTGCTCGTGATCGCCCGGGTTAATACGCTCCGGCGAATAACCGACCTTAAAATCAATACCACGTTTAGTTTGTGATTTTTCTTCAAGAATTGGAATGCAGATGTCTTCGGTGACTCCCGGGTAGACAGTGGATTCATACACTACCACGCTGCCGGGGGAAAGAAAATCTTTTCCTACCATCGCTGACGCTTTTTCTACAAGTGTAAGATCTGGTTCGTTTTTTTGGTTTACAGGAGTTGGTACCGCCACAATAATAAACGCCGACTCACCGCACAGCTTTTTCCGTACCTCAACCGGATCGCTCACAAACTCCATTGTGCTGCTCATTAGATCGTCAGCAGTGACTTCTCTCGTTCGGTCGTAGTGCGCTTGAAGTTCGGTAATCCTATTTTCTTTAACATCAAAACCAATCACCTTGAAATGTCTGGCAAGTGCGATGGCGAGAGGCAGCCCGACATATCCCAGCCCGACAACCACGATTGACTGACGTTTGGATTGTAATTCTGCAAAAGAAACCATACAATTATTGAGGTGAGATAAGCGGCGAACCAACCGCGATAATAGCGCAGCCGCTTTTTTGCAAATCGTCATAGCGATGTTGGAACATGCGGCGACAATCCATAATCAACTCAGGCTTATTCGTATGTGTGCTATTCATTTGCATTACCAGCTGGTCGGCGACACCACGAAATTGTGGCCAATCGGTAGCCACGATAATGACATCGGCGTCGTGTATAGCCTCACTTTCATTTTGTGCGTAGTGAAGTGTTAAATCCGCGGAAATCGTTTTTTTAAAAGTATCCATCGCTGCCGGATCGTACACGGTAATGTTCCCCACTTTTTTATCATGGAGAAAGCGGACGATATCACTGCTTGGTGAATTGCGGACATCGTTAGTGTCTCGTTTAAAAGCAACGCCGAGGAGCGCCACCTTTTTTCCCACCCACTGGTACTGCGCCTCGCGCTCGGCGCGATTCAAAAAGGACATCAGTTGGCGACGATTGGCGGCATGTGTTTCGCGTACGAGCGGCGCATCATAGCCAACGGACTGCAGTTGGTGCGCAAGCGAGCGAGTATCTTTGATAAAACAGCTTCCACCGGCATACAGACTATCGTAAAAACCCCACTCGCCGATTCTTTTATCGGTGGTAAGCACGCGACGAATATTTTCGAATTTTAGGCCAGGAAAAGCTTCACAGGTTCTGCCAATCACATCGAAACAAACAGCCAAGCGATTGAAGAGATAATAATTTGCTAACAATTTACTGGCGGCACCTTCTTCCGGGCTTACTTGTAAATATTGCACCGTGGGAGAATCGTAAAACCGCTGATACAAACGGCGCATAACCTCAAAGTCACGCTCAGTGCGCGCGCCGACCACTATCCGATCCGGTTTGAGGGAATCTTGCACGGCTTTGCCCTCAACCAAAAATTCCGGGTTAGAAACCACGCCCACATTTTTGACACCACGCTCAGCCAGCATCTGCTCGGTTCGGCTCACCGTATCAATAGGAACGGTACTCTTATTAACGACGACAATGTAATTGCTTTGAGAGCCACTGTTGCGCTTTACTAAACAAGTAGAAAGTTTTTCCGTGGCTGCATTATAATACGACAGGTCACTTTCGCCCGTCTCATCGATTTCGGGAGTGGGCACACACATGAATACAACCTCACAGGTATCTAAAAAAGCTTCCACATCAGCATAGTCACTGGTAAAAGTAATTCGGTCGGCGTTACGCACCAGTAAATCTCCCAATCCTTTTTCAAAAAGACATGATTCAATGCGCGTCCGATCGCCCGACGAAAGCAAGGCTGTTTTGTGTTGGTCGATATCGTATACCATCGTCTCGTGGCCACTGTCGGCAGAAACTGCGGCGCTACAGGCTCCCACAAAGCCACCGCCAATATAAAGTACTTTCATACACTACTTTTTTAAATAAGCAATCAGCGTGTCGCACAGACCGTTTTTTTTCAAATGCGCGACATACGCGGCGTTCAATTTTTGGGTATCCATCTCTGGATAGCGGTTCTGCCCACCTGGTTTGCCGTCTTTAAGCCACCCAATGTGATTGGCAAATGAGTAGCGCTGAAAAAAGGTTACCTGACTGCGCTTATACCCAGCGTTGCGGAAAAGCCTGGTAATGCTTTGGGGCGAAAACGAAAACAGATGTAGGCTCCAATAGGTAAAATTCTTAAAGGCAGGCAATTGGTAATACGAGATAAGCGCATCATGATCGTTCGGCACTTCGATAATAATGGTACCGCCGGGACGAAGAAATTTTTTTAACATGGTGAGTAGTGCAATCGGATCCGGTATATGTTCGATAACATGGAAGAGTGTGATAACGTCAAATTGCATGTTGAATTCCTCGATGGATTTTTTTACCGAGACTTTTTTATTATAGAACCGCGTAATTGAATCAATCTCGACGCCGTATGCTTCTTTGGCATGCTTTTTAGCTTGTAGTAAAAACCCACCAGCGCCACACCCAAAATCCAACAAGCGCTTGCCGGTGATCATTTTTTTGTGTTGCTCAACACGTCTGAGATCGTCACCGGACAGCTCCTTGAGTAACATGGTATAAGCCTCCTTGCTCGGTATTGGTTTATCGTAGTTGTGCTTACTGTCGTTATACGAAAAATCGTTCAAATGTTTGAACGAAGCAAGAAACGTGAGATCGCACGCCGGGCAATGGAGAACCTTTATTTCCGGTCGATCGCGCGTGGAATCGTTTCTCAAAACTAATTTTTTATTGTGACACAAGTAGCACTGTACCATAGGTTAAAACCATTTTTGCAGACGCGAAAGCGCGGTCCAAAAGCCGCTTCCACTGTCTTTATGACCTTGCCAAATTTCGGGAATAAAGGAAGCCTCTGGGGAAACGTGATTCATAATATCGGACAATGCTTTAAAATCAATTTCGCCATCGTGTATCTGCAGCCCTTCGCCATCGGCGCCAAGAGCGTCTGAAATATGATAATGGGCGGTGTAGGGACCGACCTTTTCCACAAATTCTCGGAATGACCATTTATAGTGGTTGCAGGCGAGTTTGGAGTGCGCGATATCAAGGCACACGCGATAACCATATGTTTTACAAAATTCCACAATCTCATCAGGGTCGACAAATAAATTATGGAAGCGCTGCCCACCAAAATGCCATGGGAATGGTGGCATAGTCTGCGGTATAATCTCCACTCCCGCAGAATCAACTTTACGAAGACTTTCGGCCACTCGTTTGTAACGCTCGGCTCTTTCGGCAACTGGCATATTTTTATCGGCCGTAAAGCCTCCCACATTTGCGACAATAAGGGGTCGTTCGGTAGTAAAATATGTTTTGAGGCTGCGGGTAATATCGACTATTCGTTGCATGTTCGCAATCGAAGCCTGGCGGTACGATTCGTCACTCGACGCAAGATCCAAAATATGGTCGCCGGCAAACAGTTCGGGCGCATGCACCACGTAGTGCATATTCAGTGGTTTGTCGAAAAACTGATGCGCGTCTTCTTCGATATCTTTGTAACTTAAGTGAAATTCAATCAATTCCGGATTAGCCTTCGTGAGCATTTGTTTAAAATCATGGTAGCGAACCGGAATACCCCATCGACGCTTAAAACGAAAAGTGGTTTCGCTCGTACCACCTTCGCTCAGATCGCTTGGAAAAATAAAATCGCCAGGAGCAAAGTCGCGATTCGCTATTTTGCCGATCACATCACCCTTTCGATAAGCGGGCAGACCCTTGCCCGGGCTTTTTATATCGAGCATGTCGGGAGTAAAAGTGGTGCCCTTGGATACGGCTCTTGATACAACCACGCTTTTACCGAGCACCTCACGATTCATAAGCTCACCCTGAGAGAGTACGGTTTTCTGTCCACTCCCGAGCGCAAGCTCTACTTCGCGGATGCCTTCGACCATCTTTTTGAATTCATCCGGTAAAAGGCTAACGCGATGATCATTGCCTTCCATGGCTCGATCGATGGTAAAATGTTTCTCAATAATATTGGCGCCGAGCGCAACGGCGGCGACAGCGACATTAATACCGCGCTCATGCCCTGAATACCCCACCGGACAGTGGGCAATCTCTTTGAGCATGGGCATGTAGCGTAAATTGATATCGCTAAATGGTGCTGGGTAGGTGGAATTGCAGTGTAACAATGCAAACGGCACGCCGGTGCCACTGAGCACTTTTACTGCCGCTCGAATTTCGCTCTCGGTGGTCATGCCGGACGAACAGATGAGTGGTTTGCCGATTTTGGCCGCGGCGGTGAGCAGTTCATGATTCGTAAGGTCGGCGGAAGCAATTTTGAAGCCGGGCATGCCATAACGTTTGAGGTGCTCTAAACTTTGCAAATCCCACGGCGTGCAGAAGGCCAAAATATTTCGACTCTTACAATAGTCGAACACCTCAAACATTTGTTCGGGGGTTAAATTGAACTTATTGAGCAAATCCAATGTATACTGCGAACCAAGATCTTCTCGTTTATCGCCTGCTTTACCGCGGTTGGAGTAGAGTGAACCGAGATCGCGCATTTGGAATTTAACACAATCAGCCCCAGCTTCGGCTGCCAGATCCACAAGCTTCTTGGCAAGCTCGATGCTGCCATTATGATTATTTCCAATTTCCGCGATTATAAAGGCGGGTTGACCAACACCGATCTTACGATTACCCATCAAAAATGTGTCTGATGACGGCCGCGCTATTCCCACCAGTCTTCCCATGTCGTCAAGCAGAGGAATGAATTTAATTTCATTGGAAAAAAACTGCTCAACCCGAGCGGTATCAGTTTGCTCGTGCACGCTTATAAAATCAACTTTCATGACGCTCTTGATCGGTTTGTTCAAATCAACTTCAGGCTGTTTAATAAGCCAGCGGCGAATATCGCCATCGGTGGCAATGCCCAAAAGCACTCCTTCTTCGGAAACAACCAAAATAACCTGCTGTTGATTTTTATCAATCTTCACCAGAGCGGTTTTGATACTTTCGTACTCTTTGATAATAAGTGGGTCGAGAGCGCGGTCGATGACCATATTGAATAAATATTAGTAGAGGGTTACCAAACTGTAATACCCCCATCAATAATCATATTGGCACCGGTGGTATACGATGAACTGTCGGACGCTAAGTAGACAAGCATCCCCCCAAGCTCCTCCACCTTGCCCATTCTGCCTAGTGGAGTTCTAAAAGAAAATTTTTCGACAAAATCCTTATCTTGATCCGCTTCAATACCACCCGGCGATAAACTATTCACGCGGATTCCTTTTGGACCCCAGTAGGCCGCCAAATAACGCGTGAGCATAACAACGCCGCCTTTAGTGACTGAATACGACACCGGTTTGGTAAAACCTTTTTTATAAATTCGTTGATCCGGCGCCTGAATTCCATATAGGGAAGCAAGATTAATAATGGAGCCACCAGGGTGCATGGCGGAGCCAAAAACTTGGCAGCACAACATGGTGCCAGTCACGTTAACATCAAACATTTTCTGCCATTTATCCAAATTAAAATTCTCAAAACTATCGTCTTCGGGCGCTTGATTTTTTCGCACCGCCGGGTTCAGAGCCGCATTGTTTATTAATACATCAATTTTTTTGTAACGCTTGATAATAATTTTGTGAAGCGTTACCAACTCAGCTTTGTTCGTTATATCCGCCTGAAAATAGGTAATGCGTTTTTTTTCGGCCGGGGTAAAAAATGTCTGCATTATTGTTTTTGCTGTTTTGTAATCTGGCACGTCAAGAATAAGCACGGTGGCACCATAGGTAACCAAATAGCGCGCAAAATGTTTTCCCAAAAAACCAAGCCCTCCGGTAAGGAGGACTACTTTTTTGGTTAAATCGAAAAATGTTTGCTTCATACAGCGCGACTAAAGAAGCTAATTGTTTCTTTGAGAGCTTTTTCCTGCCCAACAATCTCTTCTTCGCTGCCCTGATTAGTTGGGAAGTGCATCATTTTTGGCTGCAATACATCTGCTTTGGGGCACTGCACATTATCGCATATGCCTTTCAAAAATTCAGCTCGGGCGGGTAGATCTGTAAAAAATTTTCCTTCCTTACTTACCATCTGCACTGCGGGCTCGTTGTAGACTAGTGCCCAAGCCGAATAAATACCATCACCACCAAACTCCATAAATTTCTTACGAAAATCTTCCCATGAAACACCGATTTTTTCTTGCCCGTCGTATCGCACCGCCAGCGTCCAGTAAGAATTTTCGTAACCAGCTGGTGTGTGTTGATACGCAAGCCAATCGCACTGAGCATCTTTAATAACTTGTACTAAGCGATTGCCCACATCTTTACGACGACCCACCAATTCGTTGATGCGTTCGAGTTGACCAATACCAACCGCGGCTGCCACTTCGGTCATGCGATAATTCCAACCCACTGCATCGTGGCGCAAGTACGCCGGATTTTGAAAGGTGTCTTTATTCTTGCGCACTTGCCCAGTGCTCGCTTTGATATTTTTAAAGCCCATACCAGCAAATTTACGCATTTTTTCGGCGAGTGCTTCATCATTGGTAACAAGCATACCACCATCACCTACCGCTAAGTGTTTGGAATTTTCAAACGAGAAACTACCGGCGTCCCCAATGGTGCCACCGATACGACCGTGACTATCGAGACCGAGCATACATTCGGCACTGTCTTCTATTACTTTAAGATTATGTTTTTTGGCAATGGCCATAATCGCGTCCATGTCGCATACCTGGCCATACAGATGCACCGGCATGATTGCTTTGGTACGTGGGGTAATTTTGCGTTCAATATCGGCCGGATCGATCAGAAAAGTATTCGGGTCAACATCGGCAAAAACCGGAGTGGCGTTAGCATAAAAAACAGCGTACGCGCACATCACTACCGTGAGGGCAGGGATGATCACTTCATCCCCCATACCAACACCAAAAGCCGCGAGAGCGGTGTGGAGAGTCGACGTACCTGAATTAAGTGTAATCGCGTACTTTACACCCAAGCGCTCGGCAAACATGTCTTCGAATTGTTTATTTTTGTTTCCGCTGGTTGCGGCGGCAAATCCGGAATCCAGCACTTCCTGTACATATTGCAACTCGTTACCGCTATAGCGCCATTTGCGACTTTGATTGGACATATTAAACAGGGTTAGATTTTAACACAATTTTGGTTTTGCGTTTTTGATTATCTAAAAATTCTTGCTGACGGAAATAGTTAATAGCGGCGATTTCTGGTTTCTTTTCGAGCAGTGCCATGATGTCGAGCAGTGGAATAGTGTTCGTATCGGTGTTAAACTCGTCAAATACCCGCGCGAAAAAATTAAAGTCTTCGATATAATCGAGCGTCATGCGAACCGTGTTTGAATAGTAACGTCGGTCGGGAATGTCTTGATCGCGGACGTTAAATTTTCCGGTCTTGGTAAAGTATACCCACATCATTTCGGTGTCGCTCGTATCTTTCATATCACATACTTTGTTGAGCGCCTCCACACTAAAACAAAATTCCGCTCCGCCGCAGGCAATGCCTTCGGGTACAGCTAGAAAGTCGCAGGGCTTTGCCTTCATCTGGGCGATACTCTCTTCGAGCAGTTCGACTCCAAAAAAAGGATCGTCGCCATCCACGGTAATAATGTAATCAACGTTAAATTTTTTGGCTGCGCCTTGCCACCGTACCAATTTATCTTCGAGCGATCCTCGGAAACAGTCGATACCGTTTTCTTTGGCGATTCTCTCCAAAATATCATCACTCGGGTCAGTAGAGGTGCATAGAACAATACGCTCAGCACCGCGGACGAGCTTAGTACGGTCAATGATATGCTCAATTGTGCGACGACCACGAATTTTGAGATCCCACTTGTTGGGTAAGCGAGTAGAACCGGTACGAACGGTGATAAAACAGGCAAAACTAGCATTTTTACTCATAAATTTTAGAAAATTTAAAGGTGGTCAAATTTTATGTTTGACTGGATTATAGCACCATAATTGAGGATGGTCAACAAAATAACAGCGGTATATTGCCTTAATTAACAGTCTTCAAAGAGCTTGGTAAATAGCAAGATATCGGCACCTGAACAAGTATTGACAAAACAATTTTTTTTTGATATAATCTTAGGTCAATTTATTTGTTTTTTTGCTTAATAAGCGCAGCTTTTATAGGTGCGCTCAAAGGCAAAGGAGCAAGGGTTGGAAACCACAGCGATAATGTACGTCGCGGTGGGCGCGCTGTTTGCCGCCCTCTACAACGTACTGACCAAAAAAGTACAGGCTGACGCTGCGTGGCGCGAACGCAGTAGCCTTCTCGTAGCACTTCACCTGGGCGGAGCGGCCGCGCTGCTCTTCGCCCTCAGCTGGGCCACCGGCGGCCCACAGATTCAGTCAGGGTTCGTTTT
>CAYTPE010000001.1:0-8231 GCA_964439885.1 uncultured Gammaproteobacteria bacterium | reverse complement strand
GTTTTCCCTGTGTTGATCACGGGTGTACTTAACATCGGGATCATGCTTGGGAAGATGCGAGCGCGGGCGCTCGAGGAGGTGTCACTCGTGACACCGATCGACTCAACCACCCCTGCCGCCGTGATTCTCACCAGCATGATCCTGCTGGGAGAGTCACCCACCCGTCTTGGCTGGGCCGGCATCTGGGTGATGGTGCTCGGCACCTACACCCTGAATATCGGTGAAGTCAGAGTGCGGCTGGCAGAAATTGCCGCCGCTGAGGGCCTGCCGCGCTGGCAGCGCGAGGCCCGAATCTGGCTCGCTCCCTTCCTCGCCCTCGGGCGCAGCAAGGGCGTGCGGTGGGCATTCGCTTCGGCGATGCTCGCCACCATCAGCCTCAACTACGACGGGGTCGTGGCCCGACGCGCCAACATCGCGTTCGGGCTCGCCTGCATCTTCACCATCTCAACTCTCGGCAATCTTTCCGTCGCCATCTGGCGGAAAGAATACCGGGGTGTAAGATTGGTGGAGCTGCCGGCCAAGGCGGCGCCCCTCGCGGCCCTCGTGGCCGCGACCAACTACATCACCAACTTCGCCTTCAGGCTTTCAATCGTGCCGTACGTGGGCACGATGAAACGCATCCAAATCCCCCTCACCATTCTTCTCGCCTACTTCATCGTGGGCGAAAAGAAAAACTTTCGGAGTCGTATCATCGGCGGCCTCATCATGGCTGCCGGTGCCGCTCTGATCGGAATGGCGGGGAAAAAGTAAAGGGTCCGAGCTCTCCCCTCAATGAGAGCTCAACTAAAAAAATCCCGATTTATTCGGGATTTTTTTGTATATATTTATTTATTAAGCGCCCGTTCAATAGCCGACACCACCCGGTCGGCATTCTTGCCGTCAACCATATAATACTTTTGTTGCGCAGCGCGTATGTTTTCTTGAAACGAAGAGTCTAAGAGCAGCGCTCGGAGCGTACTTTCCATATCACTTTTATTTCGCGCTACTGCCGCCGCCCCTTTTTCTATTACCGGCAACGTGTCCATGCCAGTTTCTCTCATGAGGCCTTTACCACCATGCTCCGGGAATAGCATAAACAATGGTAATTTACCGCGATAGGCAGCCTTGATGCCTTCGGTAGAATACGCAGACAAAACAACATCGGTCGCCTGGGCGACTTCATCGGTGGAATACACACCCATGGTATTCACCACCTCGCAGCTCGTGAGGCTTGCCAATAGAGCGGTGTAGGCTTGTTTATATTCTTCGAGTCTTCCTTTTAAAATTGCCGGATGAATGCGCGCCACAAATTTTGGTTTATGCTCACCAAAATCAATTTTATTCAAATTAGTAATGACCGTCTCAAGATTGTGCAAATCATCTGGAGGCACATCGCCCACATACGTAATCATCTGTTCACCGGGCTGTATGCCCAATTCGCGGCGAAGCTTTTCTTGAACGGCTTGCGCGTTTTCTGTAGCCATCGCATCAAACGCGGGCGAACCTGTGGCGACGAACTCAGTGCGTTTTAATATGTCTGCCCCTTTACCACTAGTGTCTGCACTAAGTGTTTCTTTATCAAACTCGATTGAGCCTTCGTCGAATGTGCACACGACATCAGGGAAAACATTAAACTCCGATTGCCCGCGCACACTCGCTCCGGGGTAATCTTCCACACACACCACCGGCACATGGCCATCACCTTTTTTTGAATCGAAATGAGCTGTGGCATTAAGATAGAATTCAATCCCAAGTCCCCCATTGATAGAATTGCCAATTAAAATAAGACTTGGTTTGCGCTCATCAAATGCGGAGAGCGGATTCACCGGCTGCTCTTCAGCTTCAGGAAATCGCTCGAGAATGGTTTTTTCCGACGGCTGATCGGCCAAAAAAGATATCGGATACCCACGCTCACGCAATTGCGTAATAACCGGCAATAATGCATTAATCGCTCCGTGCATACGCGCTCCTACCAGAATTTCCGGCTTATCAGGTGCTTCTTTTTCTCGTTTGATGGTAAGCAATTTTGTTTCCCCTCTTTCCTTAATTTCCTGCGCGCGACGAGATGCCTCGGTTAATTCGTGAGGTCGCAACGATTCATAAAAAATTTCGGACATACGTTATATTTTAACCATTCGTAAACTCATACGGATTTTTGTCGAGCACCTCCAGACCAGGAACCTCTTTGACGTTTGGATTATCGCGTCTGAAGGCGGCGAAAAGTTCCTTCACAGCAGTGTCGCGCATTTGCGAATATTTTACATTGTCGAGACAACGCATTTCTTTGGTGTTGGGGCTTAGGCAAAATTTGCACAATGGATTCTGACCAACGGTCTTGCGCATATACTGCGCCAATTCATGGTTCCACACATCGTTAAACGTCCCACCCTTGGCGTAAAATTCCTGCGGCTTAAGTTTAAAGAGTAGACCACGATTGCATACCGAGAGATACACACTATCTTTTTCTTCGACGCACCCCTTCATTTTAAAATGCGCCCACGGGCTGCGGCAGGTGTCCCCCGCTCCATAATCGGCTTCATCGGAGGTTTTGTCGGCTTTGTCGACATCTAGGTACAATGGACGTTTCGGATGCAGACGGACCCCCTTCTGAGCGGCATACCCATAGATCTTATCGAGCATAGCGTTACCGTCTTCAACATTGTAGTAATACGAAACATCCTTCAAATCATACGCTGATTTCATATCGTTTCGCGTGTCGTAATAATGCTGCACCATTATAGCGTCGACTCCAAGATGAGCCACTTTATCAATCAGATTAAATATGCTCTGGGCGTTGATTTTGTTCAGGGCGAAATTGATGGAAATAAACGGATAGGTGCTGTGGCGCTCGGCTTTGCGTTTGGTTATTTTTTCTATGGTGGCGATAATACGATCAAAGTTGCCGCCTTGTAAAATTTTGTACACGTCAGGATCGCCGCCGTGAATGGAAAAAAGCAAACGATCGAAGTTTGAGTCGATCAGTGAATCAATGTGTTCGGCGCGAATAAGCGAACCATTGGTGGTGGCTGATAGTATAAGGCCGGGGTAGCGATCTTTGAGACGCGCGACAATACGAGTAAAATCCGGATTGGCGAACGGCTCGCCGGTGGCACCCGAGAGCTCAAGACTCACTAAACCTCTTAACCATCCGTGATACTTTTCAACGTCATCGAGACTTAAATTGTTGGCCCACACTCGGCCTGATTTTTCACGAGCAAACTTATAAAAATAATGAATTTCACAGAATTTACAATGATAATTGCACAAATTGGTTACGTTGAGCGCGGCATTGGTTGGCAGCGATCGCGCCGTTTGATTTCTTTTTTGGTAATCATAGTTACTCACGATAAAATTTGAGTAACGCCCCCGGCCACGCAGCAGACCTGACCGCACGAACACACCCACGAGAGCAAGCGCTACTTTATTTTTAAAAAATCGATTAACGAAAAATAAATACGCTCTTTTACGTACTTTATACAAATTCATATGAGTAAAATTATGTATAAAACTAATGAGATTTTTTGGTGGCGTGCACTGTCACCCGGCTCGTTTTGCCGAGCAAACCCATGAGCATCATGAAAGGCTTAATGAGAAGTCGTCGCACCACTTTATTGTTGCCAATGATGTTATCAAGCCAACCCTTGTGATCTTCCCACCGGAAGTAGGCGGAACTGACTAAGTCCCGATCGAACGATTGAAAATAAAAATCTATCGTATCGTAACCAATCATGTGCAGATATTCGGTAATTATTTTCTTATTCAGGAAAGTAATGTGTGCCGGTAAATGGAGCGCGTACGTATACTGCTTGAACAACGAGAATTCAAAACCCTCAAAATACGGAATAGAAAAAATAAGTTGCCCGCCCGGCTTGAGCCACTGTGTAAGCGTTTTCAATTTATTGAAAGGCTCGTACAGATGTTCGAGCACCATATTGAGTAGTATCACATCCTGGCTCTGCGCCGGCAACTGCACCTGTTCGATTACGGTATTTTCTACTGGAATATGATAGTGCTCACGAGCGTACGTTGCTGACTTGGTATTCATCTCTACTCCATGGACTTCCCACCCCCACTGCTTGAGAAAAGCAAGCTTACCGCCATAGGCGCAGCCGATTTCCAGGGCTTTGCCGCCCGACGTGAACCGCGGCATCAGCATGATTTTCAGCATGCGTTTCAGCGGTCGAGTAAGTAACCACCAAAGGGCGTGACGCGTACCTAAGTGGGTATAGTTAAAGTGATTGATGAGTGTCTGTTTGAAAAGTTCTTTTTTAAGTTTTTTCTTCCACCCCACACCATCGGTGGATACTTCGGGAGGATTGTAATAGCCTAAGTCGTCGGTGTAAAACTCTTGGATACGGCTTTCGGTAATGCGCGGGTTTTGGAAGGCAAGTTTACACTGCGCGCATTGTGATACCCAAAATTCGCCCTCATGGTGTGTTAAACGATCGGGCGCAGAGTACACCGTCACAATCTGAGTGCTGTGACAGTAAGGGCAGGTGGTTAATTTCTCATAATAATTTTCTGGCAACATATCTCTGTGGGTGTTAATTTTTTTTCAAGTGATCGACTATCCTGTCGGAAGCGTGGTTATCGAGTGGTCCGGAAAACTTTTCTAGATAAGCTGATCGCTCAGCGCCGTTTATCTGTAGGTCGTTCAGTGAATGGGAGGACAAAAAGCGACTTACATCTTTATAATTGACACATGTGGTAACACCGGGATGCTCAAATAGTCGCGGACTCAAAAAACGATTGGCGGGCGAATCATTGGGCATCGACATGGCTGGCGGCTGAATGGTAATGTTAAAAACACCCATCTGCGCTGCCTCAATGACTGCTGTACTCCAGATGCTAATAAGCACATCTGCTACTGCCAACATTCGCAAAGTAACCGTCGGAAAATAATTATCGCCATCAACTAAAAATAAATCGGCGTTCTGTTGCACAAAATCTGGCTCGTCGTGCTTCGCACGACTTTTCACAATGAGGAGGGCATTTTGCGCGTGGCACCATTTTTTGAGTTCTAAAAAAAGTTTTTTATAACTCGGTCCACGCAGTATTTCTATTTTTTGGCCAAGCGTGCCGGGTTTAAATAATCCTTTAAAAAATAAGCTCATTCGACTTACACTGCTAAAATAGGGTAAGTGCTGCGTCATAACTAAAACTGTTTTTTTACCCGCCAGGCCGTATTGAACGGAGAACTCTTCTTTTTTCGAAAGCGCGAGCGGCACTCCATCGAACACGTAATTCCCCACTGGAATAAACTTCGCGAGATCCCGCGTGAGATCAAAGTGGGAAAATTCTTGTTGATAATATTCTACCATATGTTCGTTATATACGAACACACGATTGACCTCGGCGAGCTGCTCGGGGTGCAGCGCCAAAAAATCACCATACCACTGCAGCACATTGATTGACACGCCGTTTTTTTTCATTTCGCGCAAAGCATTGCCGTAGGTTTCACTCTGAAAATTTACCACGACAAATTCTCGAATATCGTGTGCTTTGAGAACCGCGGGGAGCGCACTGAGGTGGGAATAGTACACAGTCTCAATCGACCCTGTCACACCGTTTTTACGCAAAATATCGTCGAGCGATGTGTTTACCAACTGAGGATTATCCGCTGGACATACCAAAAATACATCGAGACCAGCTCGATGACAGGCCATGATAATAGGTATGTACAACCGAAAGAAATTGGCTGAGGTGAGCAGGCTGAAACCTACTGCTCGTCGTTCCATATAGCGGTTTTGGTAATGATAATTTCCTGTTTCGGATACACGAATCTGTTGAATATTAAATAGTTCAGCAAGCCCGCCAATTTACCGCTCACCCGTGGATACGGATGATACACCCGGAACCAGTGTATTCCCTTTTTCGGTAATAAAAGACGATTCACATATCGTTCGGTGAGGAGGTTAACGGAACGGAAAAAGGCCGGTGACTTCCCGAGCAAACGAAGATAGAGTGAACCAAAGAATTTCGGCAAAAAGGTGGGAAAAATAATTTTATAGTGCCCTTCGTACGGGTACGCGTAGTTGGGAGTACTAATGTAAATAAAGCCGCCGGGCTTCGTAACCCGAATCATTTCACTGAGACACCCGTCAACATTCTGCACATGCTCAAGAACGGTATAGCAATGCACCACGTCGAATGTATTATCGGGAAATGACATGCGCTCGCCGAATTCTTTCTTAAAATGTTCGGCCGGTATCCCCGCAAGCGCGTTACGTTCTTGGATAATAGTCATTTCTTCGTCAGATGGCTCTACACCATACACTTCACAACCAAAACGTTCCGTGAGTGTAATGGCAAGCCCCCCGGTGCCAGCACCAACAATACAGTGTTTTTGGCCAGCAAAAGTACTCCGCAAGAGTAGTTGCAGCTTATTCATTTTTATTACTTCATCATCTTCTTCGTGCAGGCGGTGTTCCACCCGTTTTTCCCAGTCGGGCAAGCAACATTCGTCACGATAGTATTTCGTGTAGTACGCTCTCATTTTTTGACTGATTGAATCATTCATATACGCTTAGCTTTGAGTATCAATAATGCGTTTGCCGATTTTTAACCACTCTTTTTTATCATGCTTCCATTTCATAACATTTGGATACATGAGTAACTTGTTGATTAATTTGAATATCGGATTGTTCCCGTTTTTCATTCGAATCAAGTTTTTTGCCCGGGGCGCGCTACCTCGTCCAAAGTGGGATGCAACGATGTGCCCCCGCTCCCCCTCCGACCGCAGATAATATTCGCTGCATACGATATCACGAAATGGTCCTTCCTTATAAAACCGCGTATTGACATCATACAACATCGCACCCGAATACCCGGCCGCCATGTACTTTTCACGCAGCTCCCAGCCTGTATCCTGTAATAACGCTAGGTCTTTGGGGCGAAAGTCTATCGCAAGCTTCTTAAGAATATCAGTTTTAAATAAAAGTGCAAACATGAGTGGGAAATCCTTTGGTTTTGCTCCCAAACTATCGGCTTGGGTACCAGCCAATGGCACACGATCGCTTAACAGATCGATAAGTGTAGCATCCCAATTTTTGAGCAAAAAAGTAGCGTCCGCATCGATGATAACACCATAGGGGGTGTCGATCTGCGTGACCAGATCATTTAGGGCAGTACCGTGTGCCATACTGCTCACCAAATCTGTTTCCACGCGATACATCCGAACGTTATTGTAGGTGGCAACAATACGTTCGAGTCGTTTATAGTCATCGAGGTGTGAATTATTATCACGAATAATAACCTGGTAAGGATTTTTGGTTAACTTTTTAAATGCGTAAAGCATGAGCTCAATAAACTGAGATGAGTTGTAATTGACTGTACAAATGGTAATGAGAGGGGGCATACAAAAAATGTATAAACATTTTAAATATTAATTTTTTTCAGTAACCAGTTTACACCATACAGCTTAAGCTCTCGGTCGTGAAAATTGAAAAATCCGTGGCGATCATCTATAAATTCGATGCCTCGCATAGATTCTGTGCTGTCGTTCATGTAGCGTAGACTGATTACTTTTTTGATATGTGTACCAGCTAAGGCCAGATAGGTTGCACGACACCATTGATTGCCTGGTGGTACAAAAATTTCAATAGGCTGTTCAAAAAAACTTTCGAGGATACTCTGGGCGCGAATGATGTGATCGCGCTGCTGATCAAACGGAATAGATTCCAAAAACTCTCGGTGCCACTGCCGGTTGGAATGCCAGAAGAGCGGTCGGTGCTTACCTACAACGCAGTGCGTTAATCCGTGATTGGCAATAATAATTTCCCCCTGCTTGGCAGCCTGTTTAAGCACCTGAGCAGCTTCGGGGAATTTTTCGGGATACGGGGTGAGCTCGCCGCGCTCGTCCACCCACGCTGCCGTAATAGCGATGATAGGAATGATTTTTTTCTCCTTAAAAATTGTCAAAAAAGTGCGCCACTCCCGAGCGGTCAGTTCATCATATTTACCCCACCTTCTAAACGGCCAGATGCGTTTAAAAAATCCAATATTGGCAAAGGGGAAATAAAAATACGGAATGCCGCGGTACGTAAAGAGCTTTTTACCGTGCTGCTCAAAATGCTTGGTAGAGGCGCCGATGTCATCAATACGATATTGCATAACTATTTGGTGAGAACACAAAAAATGCCTGAGTAATAGCCTGCGGTGGGCTTTTTATCCAAACCTACGACATGTAAATACGCCCAACCGGGCAGAAGCAGTAGCCGAGCTATCGCGCGCAGAATTCTACTGTGTATGGC